>JBEEJL010000058.1:0-6386 GCA_041169175.1 Pseudomonadota bacterium
CACCTATGTTGGATTACTCACTGCGGGCTTGTCTTTTGTTTACGGCGCGTGGATTATTTATCAGACTATTGCCTTCGGCAATCCGGTTCCCGGCTATCCTTCTTTGATCGTAGTGGTGCTATTTCTCGGCGGCCTGCAGATATTTTTTATCGGCGTGATTGGAGAGTATGTCGGACGTATTTACGATGAAACCAAGCAACGTCCGCTGTACGTAGTGCAAAATTACCGGCCGCCAAAGACGGGGGTATTAAAAGCGGTTCCTTCACCAGAAATTAAACAGCCGCACAAATTTTCCTAGTAAAGTTTATTCGTAACCGAGACGTTTCAGCGTGCGTTCGTCGTCGGCCCAGCCACTTTTTACTTTGACGTGTAGTTCGAGATATACCGGCCCGCCAAAAAGTTTTTCCATATCTTTACGCGCATCGGTGCCGATGATTTTGAGCTTGGCGCCCTTCTCACCGATGACGATGGCTTTTTGGTTCGGCTTGTCCACCAGAATCGACGCAAAAATTCTGCGTAGATTACCCAGCACTTCAAACTTTTCCACTTCTACGCTGATCGAATAAGGTAACTCTTCGCCTAACAAACGGAATAATTTTTCACGCACAAATTCGCTGGCGAGAAAACGTTCGTTGCGGTCGGTAATTTCATCCTCGCCAAACATCGCCGGGTTTTCAGGCAAATGCGGCGCGATGGCTTCGAGCAGCGTATCGAGCTGCGTACCTTGCTTCGCGCTGACCGGCACCAAGGCGGCGAAAGCAAACTCTTTACTTACGTCGTCCATAAAGGGGAGTAATTCACCTTTATCTTTTTCGCGATCGATTTTATTCATGACCAGCAACACGGGTCTGGTTGAGGGCAATAATGCAATCAATTGCCGATCTTGCTCGCTGAATTTCATCGCTTCAACCACGAACAATACGACATCGGTTTGCGCCAGACTTTGCACCACACTGCGGTTCATGGTTTTGTTTAACGCATTGACGTGCTGTGTTTGGAATCCCGGCGTATCAACAAATACGAATTGCACCTCCGGCTGCGTGACTATGCCTGTCACGCGATGGCGCGTGGTTTGCGCTTTGCGTGAAGTAATGCTGATTTTTTGTCCCACAAGATGATTCAACAACGTAGATTTACCTACGTTCGGCCTGCCTACGATTGCTATAGTGCCGCATTTGTAACTCATTGATTATATTAAACTTTCTTATGTTGCGAAATAATTTGTTCGAATACTTTCGCCGCCGCCGCTTGCTCCGCTGCGCGACGGCTGGCGCCTTCGCCAGACGCTTTAAAATTCAAGCTCGGCACGCTGCAATCGATGCAGAAAGTCTGATCATGCGCCTCACCGCGTATCGTCGTCACCAGGTAAGTCGGTAGTGCAATCTTGCGTCCTTGTAACCATTCCTGCAATTGTGTTTTCGCATCTTTAGCTACCGCTTTGGGGTCCAGCGCCGCAATTTTATTATTGAATAAATCGCTGATAAGTTTTTCCGCTGCGGCAAAACCACCATCAACAAACACAGCGCCAAAAATTGCCTCCAGTGCATCGGCAAGAATAGACGGCCGACGAAATCCGCCGCTTTTGAGTTCGCCTTCCCCAAACGAGATGGCATCGCCTAAACGCAGCGCATCTGCCACTTCAAATAACGATGCTTGATTTACCAGGTTCGCCCTCAGGCGCGACAGTTCACCCTCACTCAGCTTGGGAAAAGTTTCGTAGAGCCTCAGCGCAATCACAAAATTCAGAATGCTGTCGCCAAGAAACTCTAAGCGTTCATTATTGGGGACGCTATGGCTACGGTGTGTCAGCGCCTGACGAAGCAGCGCGGGCTGTTGAAAGGTGTAATGTAGCGTAGCGGCGAATTTCACGCTGTGCCTCACGGCCTAGAGAACATTATTTGCGCGAAGTCGAAGCGCTAAAGTCGATCACTAAACTGGCATTACCTGCCAGCGGTGTTTTCACCGTGTAATTCGCGCTGACGACCGTGTCGCTGCCGACTTTGTTAATATCCAAATCTTCGCCTTTGATGCTGCCAATATTGTCCATGCTGGCACGCTTGTCGAAAGCGCTACGGATTTCTTTAGGATTACCGCCCTGCACTTCCGCGCTGCTGGCCATCGTGCGTAGAATACTTTTTACGGCGAAATATTCAATATAGGCGGGCGCAACACGTAAGCCGGTCACAACAATCATGATCCCCGCCACGACGACTAGCAAGGTTCCCAAAAAACCCATACCCTTTTGTTTTTTCATTTTTGGCTCCTTGATTTAAATTGCGTACCCATTAGTGGATTGCTGTACCAATGCGCTTGAATTCACCAAAATTCCACCAGATAAAAAATGCTTTGCCGACAATATTCTCTTCCGGGACAAAACCCCAGTAACGGCTGTCTTTGCTATTATCGCGATTGTCACCGAGCATTAAATAATGCCCCGCCGGCACTCGGCACGTAAATCCTTGTTCATTGTAGCGACATTGGTCGCGCTGAGGAAATTGGCTCACTCCGGCCAAATGTAAAGGCGCAGTATCGGGATTCACAATGATAGAGTGCTGGCTATCCCCCATTTTTTCCTGGATACGATCATAGTGCTGATAGTTTAAACCATGTTCAGTCACGTCAAAACCGCCTTCAGGCACCGTCACAATAGGCTTTCCATTGACGATCAAACGCTTGTTGAGATAAGCAATTTCGTCGCCCGGCAACCCGACAACGCGCTTAATGTAATCGAGCGTTTGATCCTCAGGATAACGAAATACCATGACATCGCCGCGTTTAGGCAGATTAACGGCGAGAATTTTTTTATTCGCCACCGGTAAGCGGATGCCGTAAGTAAATTTATTTACCAGAATGAAATCGCCGACTTCGAGCGTCGGGATCATCGAGCCGGAAGGAATCTTGAACGGCTCGGCGATAAACGAGCGAACAAAAAATACAATCAAAATCACCGGGAAAAAACCTTTCGCTAGCTCGACTGGCATTGGGTCATGCACGCCTTTCGGCCGTCTTTTCGCGCCCCACAAAAAATCCCATACATAAATCAAGCCAGTGACGACTGTTGCGATTAATAATACGCCTGCGAAACTGACAAATTTCAACATCAAACCCAAGGCGGAAATAAATATCGCCATATAAGCAAATTGCACCAGATGTAGTCTGTTTTCGCTTTTTGTTTCACCCGCTTTGCTAGTGAAGACATCCCACAAAGCGATCACTGTACTAAGCGCCAGCACCACTATGCCAATGGTTACCAAATCCATTACTTCCCCTCCACTCGTAAAATTGCAAGAAAGGCTTCCTGCGGAATTTCTACATTGCCGACTTGTTTCATGCGTTTTTTACCGGCTTTTTGTTTTTCCAGCAATTTGCGTTTACGGCTGATGTCGCCGCCATAACATTTCGCCAACACGTTTTTGCGTAAAGCTTTGATGCTCTCACGCGAAATAATATTCGCGCCTATCGCCGCTTGAATGGCGATGTCGAACATCTGGCGCGGAATCAGCTCACGCATTTTCGATGCCAGCTCGCGCCCGCGATAGACGCTGTTGGCACGATGCACGATCAAACTCAGGGCATCGACTTTTTCGCTGTTAATCAAAATATCCAACTTGACCAAATCGGAGGCGCGGAATTCTTTAATTTCATAATCCAGCGACGCATAGCCGCGCGAAACGGATTTGAGCTTATCAAAAAAATCCATCACCACTTCGTTCATTGGCATTTCGTAGGTCAGCATGACCTGGCGACCCATGTATTGCATGTCAATTTGCGAACCGCGTTTCTGATTACACAAAGTAATCACCGGCCCAACATATTCCTGCGGCATCAGCATCGTGGCGATGATAATCGGTTCGCGGATTTCTTCGATTTTAGAAACGTCAGGCATGCGTGACGGATTTTCAATTTCCATGATGGTGCCATCGCGCATTTTAATTTCATAAATCACTGTCGGCGCAGTGGTAATCAAATCCATGTCGTATTCGCGTTCCAGCCGCTCCTGCACAATCTCCATATGCAACAAACCGAGAAAGCCGCAGCGAAAACCAAAACCTAAAGCCTGCGAAGTTTCCGGCTCGTAGTGCAATGACGCGTCATTGAGTTTGAGTTTTTCCAGCGAATCGCGCAGCGCTTCGTATTGATTCGATTCAACCGGATACAATCCGGCGAACACTTGCGGCTTGATTTCTTTAAAACCGGGTAATGCCTCGGTAGCGGGTTTGTCGACCAAGGTAACGGTATCGCCGACGCGCGCGTCTTTCAGCTCTTTGATACCGGCGATAATAAAACCTACTTGCCCGGCGGATAAAGTTTCGCGAGCTTGCGATTTAGGCGTGAATACGCCGACCTGTTCAGTCAGGTGTACTGCCTTGGTTGCCATCAATAAAATTTTGTCTTTCGGTTTCAATGAACCATCGACCACGCGCACCAGCATCACCACGCCGACGTAATTATCAAACCATGAGTCGATGATCAGCGCTTTCAACGGTGCGTCAAGCTTGCCTTTAGGCGGCGGGATTTTTGCAATGACCGCTTCGAGTACATCTTCCACACCCAAGCCAGACTTAGCTGAGGCGCGCACCGCATCGGTGGCATCGATGCCGATAATATCTTCGATTTCGTCAATCACGCGCTCGGGATCGGCCGAGGGTAAATCGATTTTATTCAACACCGGAATCACTTCGACGCCCTGCTCGGTGGCGGTGTAGCAATTAGCCACGGTTTGCGCTTCGACGCCTTGCGAAGCATCGACCACCAGTAACGCGCCTTCGCACGCAGCGAGTGAACGCGACACTTCGTAGGAGAAATCAACGTGTCCCGGTGTATCAATCAAATTGAGGTTATAAATCTGCCCATCGCGCGCTTTGTAACTCAGTGCTGCAGTTTGCGCCTTAATGGTGATGCCACGTTCGCGCTCTAAATCCATGGAATCGAGCACTTGCGCTTCCATTTCGCGCTCGCTTAATCCGCCGCATAAATGAATAATCCGGTCAGCGAGCATAGATTTACCATGGTCGATGTGAGCGATAATGGAGAAGTTCCTGATTCTATTCATGTTTTCCGCATAGAAAAAGGGCACATGACAGTGCCCTTTTGGGGGTAAATCAAGCCGTTGATTTTACCGGACTTTTGCCAGATAAGCATCCAAAGCCGTGACATCGAGAAAATAATGGCAAATTTCGGTCTTACCCGCCAGTAACACCGGGACCAGCTCATCGTACTTTTCTACCAGCATGGGTTGCGCATCTATATCGACTACTTGCAATGAAAAACCGCGCTCGGCCTGTAACGGCTCGAGCGCGGCGATCATGTCATGACATAAATGGCAGTAGTCTCGGCTTAGCAGCGTCAACCTCGGCAGATTGCCACTCACTTGTCCGGGCGGACAGAAATCAGACGGCGTGTATCGCCCTGCAACACCAGTAAGGCAACAGACTTACCTTCGGCCACTTTGCCAACGATGCCGTTGAATTGTTCTACCGATTTTATTTCTACGTTATTGGCAGACAAAATGACATCGCCTTTTTGCACGCCTGCGCGGCCAGCAGCGTTGAGCGAATCTTCGACGAAAATACCATTGGCCAGCTTGAGTTCCTTGCGCTGTTCCGGCGTCAGATCGCTCAAGCTCAAACCTAACTTATTAGTGATTTCAGGCGCTTTCGGCGCACGCCTAGGCCCGCCAGTGCTGGGACCTGCAGCCACATTGGTAGGCAATTCGCCGACGGTGATAGATAAATCTTTATTGGCATTTTTACGCCACACTTGCATAGAGGCTTTGGTACCCGGCTTTACTTCCGTCACGATGCGCGGCAAATCAGTAGAAGCGATGACGGCCTTGTTATCGAAACGCGTAATCACATCGCTGGCTTCCAGACCGGCTTTTTCTGCCGGGCTGTTTTTTTCCACTGACGCAACTAACGCACCTTCTGCCTTGGTCAAACCAAAAGTTTCGGCCAAATCTTTGGTCACCGGCTGAATCAACACGCCCAACCAACCGCGCGTGACTTTACCTGTGGTACGCAACTGATCGACAACCTTCATCGCAGTATCTATCGGAATGGAAAAAGCCAATCCTTGAAAGCCACCGCTGCGACTGTAGATCTGCGAATTCATACCCACTACTTCGCCTTTCAAGTTGAATAACGGCCCGCCGGAATTGCCTGGATTAATAGCGGCATCAGTCTGGATAAACGGCACCAGATTTTCCTGCGGCAGATCACGGCCTTTGGCGCTGACTATGCCCTTGGTCACGCTGTTTTCAAAACCAAATGGCGAACCGATAGCGACGACCCATTCGCCGACTTTGAGTTTGTCCGGGCTGCCGATCGTCACCGCAGGTAAACCACTGGCTTCAATTTTAATCAACGCCACGTCGGTGCGTTTGTCGC
>JBEEJL010000059.1:0-8015 GCA_041169175.1 Pseudomonadota bacterium
TCGCCCATGCTATCTTTTTCGATTTCAAACTGGTTGAATTCTTTGTCCATAAAAACATACAGCGGATCGGCGAAGTAGGAGTAGTTGGCTTCTTTGCGTTCGAGCACTAACAAGTCGAATTTGTCGTCGGCCTTGAACACCGTTTCATTCGGCGCGCTGGTGAGCAGGTTTTTGAGTTTCATTTTCATCACAGCGGAACTGCGTCCGCCTTTGTTGTATTCGGCCTTGAGAATCACCATCGGGTCTTTGCCCACCATGATGACGTTACCGGCGCGTAGCTCTTGAGCTTGTTTCATAATCTATCCTGAATGAATTCTGTAGGGGGGAATCCAGCTAAAGACTACTTTAGTGGATAAGCGCGCTATTTTATCAGTTTTCGGCAAAAATCCGCTAGTCCATTAGCAAGGCCGGGGCTGGCCGCTAATTGTGCCGCCCAACGACGGTTATGCTGCTGTAAAACTGCGACATGTTGCGCAAAAGCCGGCCACGCCTCAGCCGCACCGCTGCCCGCATTGAATGCGCGTGAAAAATGGCGCGTAGCCTCAGCTAGGTCTGGCGACAAAGTGTCGGAATACACGTCCATGAACGCATCGAGTTTGAGCCAATGCGCATTTTCTTTTTGCGGATAGATATGCCAAACAAAAGGTTTGGCTGCCCATTGCGCGCGCACCAAGGAATCCTCGCCGCGCACAAAATTGATATCGCAGGCCCAGAGCAATTTATCATAGTCATCTTGATCGGTGAACGGGATGGTTTGAAGCGTGAGCTGTCCTCTGGTGAATTTTTTTTCAGTTTGAAAAAAAATCGCCAGCGATTCTGCCGCCACCCCTTCCGGCACCAAGCAAGTTATCGGCTGCGTGCCGTTTGCCCAGGTTTGCACTAAGGCCGGTAACGCAGGATTTTCGTAACAAAATAAACTCATGCGTAATTCATTTTTCGCTCGCGGCCCAACGCCTAATTTATTCCATAATCCGGCCTGGGCATTTTCATCCTGCTGAAAAGCATCACGCGTTTGCAGCAAGCTTTTCTCGCGTAACAAGCCGCCGGTTTTAGCGCTAAACCCAGGAAAATAAAAATACTTGGTCAGCGGCAAGCGCGAATGCGGCGACGGCAGTCCGTGATGGCTGTCCACCCAGGTTTCTGCGCTGAGATATTCAAGATTAATCCAGACGGGCACGCGCGCTTGCCGCGACATGGCGATGACGTAATTTTCCGGCACATGGCAACCGAAGGTTTCGATAACGACTTCTGCTGGCGTTATTTCCGGAAATGGTGCGATCCAATGACGGACTTCTATATCGCGCACGATTTGCCTGTCAGCTTGCGCATTGATGTCGCTACCAATCCGCGCCAGGCTGGCAAGATTATCGACCCACAAACGTACCTTGAAATCCTGCTCATCCGCGAGCTGGCGCGCGAGCCGCCAACCCACGCCGATATCGCCGTAGTTATCGACGACTTTACAAAAAATATCGGCTGAGAGTAACGCCATTAATCAGAACAACTTGCCGGCAATATAGCCAATGACTATTCCGGCGATCAACGCGACGGTTAAGCCGC
Organism: Pseudomonadota bacterium; assembly: GCA_041169175.1. Classification (GTDB taxonomy): domain Bacteria; phylum Pseudomonadota; class Gammaproteobacteria; order Burkholderiales; family JBEEJL01; genus JBEEJL01. The sequence goes on from JBEEJL010000059.1 coordinate 1,561, forward strand.
GATAGGTCAACACATCTTTTGAGTAACCGCGTTTGATGGCGACAAACGACACCAGGTAACCCACGGCATTGAGCAGCCAAATAAAACCGATGGAGAGAATTTTGACAATCAATGGCCCTATGATAGGCACTAAACCGATCACGCCAACCAACCATGCCAGCGCGCCGGAGAACATCGCGACCAGCACACCGCCCGCCGCAACGACGGGCTTACCGACTCCAAGATGCAAAGCCAGCCACACCAATCCAGCCAGCAACAGCCAGATCGGGATCATGATTTTATAATTTTTCCATACCGCTTTCGGTGTGATCTCGCGCTCAAGCGCGGTGGTTTGCGCTGAAGCCGGGTCGTCCTGATCAGGTTGCTGTAGAGCCAAAATATTTACGCAGGAGTGGGCACGAAATCGCGCTTGCCGACTTCCACGCCGTTATGACGCAAAATCGCGTAGGCCGTCGTGCTATGAAAATAAAAATTCGGCTGCACCATTTCAAGCAAATAGGTTTGGCCCTTCAGTTTTATAGCATGACCGCCTATGGTGAGATTAATCTCGCGCTCTTCGGAGCCGTCAATTTGCGCCGGCGTAAAAGTTTTTACAAAAGCGATGGTTTTCTGAATGCGCGCCTGCAAATCAGCGAAACTCACTTCAGTGTCTTCATACTTCGGCACCTCAACGCCAGCCAAGCGCGCTGCGGCGCCTTTGGCGAAGTCGGTAGCGATCTGAATTTGCTTGGTGAAATTCAGCATGTCGGGGAATAAACGAAAATTCAGCAACACTGCGTGATCGATTTTTTTCGCATCGGCGTGAGCGATAGCCTTATCGAGAATAGCCGACAGATTATGCAGATTACGTACAAAAACCGGGACGGACGCTTGATACATAGACAGTGCCATGAAATATTTCCTTTGGTGGGTAAAACATTAAACTACGATTGAATGCTTATGCTGCTGTGTTGCGTATTTATTGTTTAATAAATTCCGCGCGTACGATGCGCCATTCTTGTGTCCCGCTCAAAGTGCGCGAGCATCCCAGCGGTTCAGCGTCGGCATTTGGCAGTAAATCGGTTTTCGATCGATCACCGGTACCGACGCCCATGTGAATACGATCGAGCCACACACGGATTTTATTTTTCGGATGCGTGCTTTTAACCAGAATTTGTACCGCTTCACGCGACACACAAGTGGCTTCAAATTCCTGCACAAATACGACAAAAGTCTTTGCGTCCTGCGCTGCTTCTTGCGCATGCACTGACGAAATGATTGCAAAAAAAACTAAACCAGACAATAATCGTATCATATTGATTATATTGAACTATTTAACAAATCATTTTATGCGCTTGCTTTATAGTAGCTCATGCTTCGGGCTTTTTCGCCAAGCTGTAGTAATAATTACCATCGATAAACGGATGTTCATTCAATACATGATGAAACGCGCCGAGGTCGAAAAGCTGGCGACCAATGTCGATAGCCTTATCGGCGCTGAAGCGATGTTTATCCACCAGCCAATCAACAAATGCCGAGCCGACAAAACAGTCTGCATATTTTTTTCCGCCGTAAGTACGATCAGCCACCAGACCGTGACGATTTTGTAGCAGTTTTTGTAATACGACTTGAATGAACATATCGTCGATATTTTGTTCATTGCGCGCGATGCGGAAATATAAGGTCGCGTCATTAAAATCTTGCTCATACACTACATGATAAATATAGCCGAGGCGTTGTAATACTTTACCGACATTGGTCGCCATTGGGCGCGATGTATCGAGACGCCGCGCCAACCAGCTCACTATATCTTTTGCCACCACGCACAGACGATATTTTTTAAGCAGATAGCTGCGATCTTCATGTGCCAGCACCGGCGCCATTTCCATATCGGAGACTAATTCAGCCGGTGTCAGGCTATGTTGTTTGAGCAAAGCCATCACATCCTGACTGATGGTTAATTCGTCATTAATGCTGTCTGGGTCAAAACCCACTTCGCCCAAATAGGCGCGCTGACCAATCAACTTTAAATGCGCATTGCTTTCCTGGCTTAGGCGCAGGAATTGCGTCATGGTTTGCGGCATCTCCATCACATGCGCGCGCGACAATAAGCCCAGCGCGCCGGATTTTTTGGCCCAATTATTCTGCCCGGTTGAAATATGCGCAGAGTGCGCAGAAATGGCCGCTACTACGCCATGACGATAGGTTTGATTAAAGTTTTTTATCCAATCAATCAAGGTGATTTTCTGTTGCGCCAAATAAGCCAGATCAATCAATAAAACCGGATTGGTGGCATCGCCCAAAGCCGCGACCACTTCGCTGTGCAAATCGCGGCGCGCTGGCGTGGTGAGCAAAATCAAACCTTGCGTGGCAAAGGCAGCACGCCAGGCCGTAATCAGCGCATCATCTCGCGTAATCAGTACATAGCTTATTTTTGCCATTGGTCATGCTCCAGAATAGTCTGTCTAGCGGCTTTCGCGCCAAGGATTAGTCGCCTATTGTACTGACTCCTGTCAATCTGTTACTTCATTCCCGTGCTTAGCTCACCGCGCAAGACTTTTGCGCCGGGCCAATACTGTGGCTGGCCGCGCTCGTATTGAGGTGGATAAGCGACTTGCGCGCCCAACACTTCTGCCGCATGCCACGCCCAACGCGGGTTATCGATAAAGCCGCGCGCAATAGCGACCATGTCCGCCTGGCCTGACTGAATAATATGTTCGGCCTGCTGCGGCGTGAGAATCATGCCGACTGCACGCGTGGCGATGCCGACTTGTTTTTTCACCTGCTCGGCAAACGGCACCTGGTAATTCAAAGCCACTTGGATTTTTGCTTTAGCGGCAATGCCGCCGCTGGTAACGCAAACATAATCGTAATCAAGCCGTTTCAATTCGGCGGCGAAGCGCACCGCTTCATCCGGCGTCGTGCCGCCTTCATGCCAATCGCTACCGCTGATGCGCGCGCCTAATGGTTTGTGGCGCCAGACTTGGCGCATTTCTGCGGCGACTTCTAACGGAAAGCGCATCCGGTTCTCCAGACTGCCGCCGTATTCATCCGTACGCAAATTAGATAGCGGCGACAGAAATTCATTGAGTAAATATCCGTGCGCAGCGTGTAATTCCACCAAGTCAATTCCCAACTTATCCGCGCGCCGCGCGGCTGACATAAACGCTGCCTTGACGCGATCCATGTCCGCGCGATTCATTGCGTGTGGCGTATGCCAGCCTTCGGCCATCGGCTCGGCCGACGGCGCTATGGTTTGCCACGCGCCCTCTTCGGCTTGCAGCGACGGCGCGCCTTTATGCCACGGCGCGTGTACCGAACCTTTGCGCCCGGAATGCGCAAGCTGAATGCCGATCGGTGTATTGCCGTAGGTTCGGCAGGCTTTGAGTACGCGTCCTAAAGCAATTTCATTTGCATCGGAATACAAACCCAAACAGCCGCGACCAATCCGCCCTATCGCCTCCACACCGGTAGCTTCAAGCATCAGCAAGCCTGCGCCAGAAACGGCGAGCGTGCCTAGATGAATCATATGCCAATCGGTCGCGCTGCCGTCAACCGCGCTGTATTGGCACATCGGCGCGATGACGATGCGATTGGGCAGTGTTAAGTTACGTAAGGTAATAGGCGAAAATAGTGGGCTAGTCATGGCTATATTTATTAGTGTTTTTTACCGAGCATCGTGCCGCGGCATTTCGGTGCGCCGCAACGGCATGCGTAATTTTTTTTCATCGCGACGGTGTGGCGCTCTTCCAGAATCAGGCTGTAGTCATACACTAGTTCTTCACCGCGAGTAATGTCGCGCAGCGCATAAATAAAGATGCGACCGTCTTCATCGACTGCCTGGCAATTAGGTTTGCAGCCGTGATTAATCCAGCGCGCATCGTTACCGCCGACTGCCGCATCGAGAACGTAGCGGCCATCGCCCAGGTCAAACAAAAACGTGTGATACGGATTGTCGGGGTCGGCCGGGTCGCGCTTGAGCGCTTCTTTCCATGAAGTACGCTTGCCGATATATTCAGTCACCATAGTGTCTTCGGCGATTTTACGTGCGGCGAAGACGCCGTTGCCGTGCAGCTTGGATTTTTTTACCGTAAATAAAGGTTTGGTTTCAGGTTTTGTTGCAGATTTTTTGCTGGGCATTTCAGTCACATTCAAGGTTAATCGAGAGGGCAAATTATACCTTTCAAAAACACTTATCGCAGTATTTACTTCTGCATTTTCTTAAACGGCTATATAGTAATGCCTTGCGGCAACCCATTTTCGCCTTGCAACCCAACTCCCCCATGCCCAATCAAACCATTCCTGTCAAAAACGAAGCTGCGTTGCTCTACACCCTGGCCGGGATTCAATTCACTCACATCATGGATTTCATGATTGTGTTTCCATTAGGGCCGATGTTTCGCCGTGTGCTGGAACTGTCTGCCACGGAATTTGGCTGGATGGTGTCGATTTATTCATTTGCTGCTGCAGCCAGCGGCTTGCTTGCCGCGACATTCATTGATCGCTACGACCGCAAGCGCGTGGTGCTGACGCTGTATATTTTATTTGCCGCCGCAACTTTACTCTGCGCACTGGCGCCGAATTTTTGGCTGTTGATGGCTGCGCGAGGATTGGCCGGCGTATTCGGCGGCATCCTCGGCGCGATGGTGCAAGCGTTTGTCGGCGACTGCATTCCGGAACAGCGACGCGGGCGCGCAATGGGCGTGATAATGGGCGCGTTTTCCCTCTCGACTATTGCTGGCGTGCCGCTCGGATTGTGGCTGGCCAATCATTTCAGTTGGCGCGCGCCGTTTATTTTTGTTGCCCTCTTATCGGCCGTTATTTTTACGCTGGGAATTCGCGCGCTGCCGAACGTGCCGCCGCACGCGAATAGCCGCGACCACAAAAATATTTTTGCCCCAATGGTGGGGGTGTTGCGCGAACCGAATCATTTGCGTGCTTTTAGTTTCATGTGCCTGATGATTATGTCGAGTTTTTCGGTAATTCCGTTTATTACGCTCTACATGACAGCCAACGTAAAAGTAGTGGAAACATCGTTGCCCTATATTTATCTGGTTGGCGGTTTTGCCACTTTTTTTTCTTCGCGCGGCATCGGCTGGGCGGCGGATAAATTCGGCAAAATCAAAACTTATCGTTGGGTCGCGCTGGCGGCCATGTTGCCGCTGCTATTGATTACGCAGTTGCCGCCGGTGTCGCTTGCTTGGGTATTGGTGGTAACCACTTTATTTTTTGTCTTCATTTCCGGCCGCATGATTCCCGGCATGGCAATCGTCACATCGAGCGCGTTGCCACATTTACGCGGCACGTTTATGAGTATGAATGCATCGGCGATGCAAATGGCGTCGGGGTTGGCCTCGCTACTTGCTGGATTCATAATCGGTCACACCGAGTCTGGCGAGCTTACCAATTACAATTACGTCGGCTACGCCGCAATGGTGATTGGCTTGATGGCCATGTGGATGATTGGCCGCGTAAAAACCCATTCTGCGCGATAGTAAATACTTCAATTAAATCAAATAGTTATTTAACGCTTGTTGACCAGATAAATTCCCGCACCGACGAGCAGAACCGATAAGCCGAACAGCGCGCTATACGGCTCATGCAAAATAATCACGCCGGCCAAGACGCCAAACAAAGGCGTGAAAAAACTAAATACTAAAATGCGCGACGCGAGATAGCGCGTGAGCAACCAAAACCACGCAAGATAACTGGCGAAGGCGACAATCACGCCTTGATAAAACAAACTCGCAGCGAGCATCGGCGTGACTTTGATTAAACCCGGCTCGCCGATCAACCATGAGGCTGGGAACAACAACAGCGTCGCCATGCCGAGTTGATAAAATAAAGCTTTGCTTGCGCTTACCGTTGCGAGTTTAGTCGAACGGACGACCACCGTGGTCGCAGCCCACAAAACGGCGGCGATTAACGCCAAGCTATCGCCCAGCAAAGTGCCGCGCCCGGCGCTAAAGCCGTCTTGAAATGCGACGACTATGCCGGCGAATGCGACGAATATTCCTGCCCATTGGAGCGGCCGTAATTTTTCGCCCGGCACAAAAATATGCAAGCCTAACGCCGTGAGACACGGTGCCAAATAGACAAACACCAACAAACGTGAAGCGGTGGTATGCGCGAGGCCGCTAAACATACATAAAAATTCCCCGGCGAATAAGCTGCCGGCCAACAAACCGGCCCATAAGGTTCCATCGCGCTCGAATAAGGGCATAGCGCGATAGCGCATCCAAATTATCAGCATGCTGACGGCGATCAAGGAACGCATCGCCGCCTGCATCACCAGCGACATATCCGGCGCGGCGAGCTTGGCCATCACTTGATTAATGCCCCACAGAAAACACAAAAAAATCATCAGGGCAAAAGCGGACAGGCCCGCGTGTTGGCGTTCAGGCATCATGTTTTGCATCACGTTCAATCGATTCAAATAAAGTCAGGGCAGTATAGCGGGAATCTCTAAAAACAAC
>JBEEJL010000060.1:0-2586 GCA_041169175.1 Pseudomonadota bacterium
CTGAGATACTGTCCGATCGTGTTACGCGAGGTGAGTGACTGCTGCAGAATCTACGCTACAGGCTCAAGGCCGGAGGATGTGCGCGGCATCCAGTCACTCGTCTTGAGATGCCTCTCAAGACTTGTTGCACGATTTAGACTGCAGGGATGATGCTCAATTCCACACAATCTATTTCGTTAAAGGGATAATACAAGGATGTGCTGAGGGACGAAGCGCATCGTTCGCGATTGATGCGCTTCGTCCCTCAGCACATCCTACGAATTGATAGGGAATAGCGAAGCCTGGAGCTGTGCTTGCAGATTTTTTCGCCCCCGTACAACCCATCCCCACCCTAAGCCTCCCCTTGAAAGGGAGGGGATAAAATAAAAACCCCGCATCGCGGGGTTTTTAATTGGAACAAAACGATTACTTCTTATTGGTAAACACAAAATTATCAAACGTGTTTTCCGCCACGCGGAACCACAGGTATTGTTCGTCGCGAAATTTTTTCCATGGCTCGTACACCTTCTTAAACTTCTCATTTTTCGCAGCGGTTTCGTCGTAGAGTTCGAACGCGGCTTTGTAGCTGGCTTCCATGATTTCTTTTGAGAACGGGTGGATTTTGGTGCCGCTCGAGATGAGCCGCTTCAATGCCGCCGGATTTTTCGCATCGTATTTGGCTTGCATGTCGATGTTGGCTTCGGCGCAGGCGGCTTCCAGTATCGCCTGATAATCTTTGGGTAAACTTTGCCATTGCGCGATGTTTACGTATAGCGATAGCTGCGGTCCGCCTTCCCACCAGCCCGGGTAGTAATAGTGGTTGGCGACTTTGTTGAAGCCGAGTTTTTCGTCGTCGTAGGGTCCTACCCATTCGGCGGCGTCGATGGTGCCTTTTCCAACGCCGGATAAATATCGCCGCCGGGAATTTGCTGCGCGACCACGCCGAGCTTTTCCAGCACTTTGCCGGCGAAGCCGCCGATGCGGAATTTCAGCCCTTTGAGGTCTTCAACGGTTTTGATTTCCTTGCGGAACCAGCCGCCCATTTGCGCGCCGGTGTTGCCAGCGGGAATTTGGTGAATATTGTAGTCCTTGAAAAATTCACGCATTAACTCAAGCCCACCGCCGTGATACATCCACGCGTTTTGCTGGCGCGCATTCAAACCGAAGGGAATCGCGGTGTCGAAAGCGAAGGTGGGATCTTTGCCGACAAAATAATAACTGGCGGTGTGGCCGCATTGCACCGTGCCGTCTTTGACCGCGTCGAGCACGGCAGGGCCTGGCAGAATTTCACCGGCTGCAAAAACTTGAATCTGAAATTTGCCATTCGTCGCAGCGGCGACGCGTTTGGAAATCAATTCTGCTGCGCCATAAATCGTGTCCAAGCTTTTGGGAAAGCTCGACGCCAAGCGCCATTTAATTTCCGGTTGCGCTTGCGCAAATGCGGGTGTGGCGGCCGCCCCAACTGCTAGGCCGGCTGCCGCTTTTTTTAGAAATGAACGTCTTTGCATTTGATTCTCCTCGTCGAAAAATTAAAATACGTAACTATTTGATTTAATTAAACTATTTATTATTTTCATTTACCGCTAACAACACAACATTTACTTATTATTTTTCAAATCTTCTTGCAATGATTTTTCAATCGCTTTGGCTACATCATCGCTTTCGCCGGATGATTTTTCGTCCGCTGGCGGCAGGGTGAATTCAATTTTGGGGGATTCTATTTTTGCTTTTTTACCGCCCGTCACCATTTGCGGAAACGCGATGACCAGCCCGACCATGATCACTTGTATCACCACAAACGGCACGGCGCCCCAATAAATATCCGTGGTCTTCACAGATTTCGGCGCGACGCTGCGCAAATAGAATAGCGCAAATCCAAATGGCGGGTGCATGAAGGAGGTTTGCATATTCACGCCGAGTAGCACGCCGAACCATATCAGATCGATGCCAAGTTTTTCCGCAACCGGTCCGAGCAGCGGCACAACGATGAAGGACAACTCAAAAAAATCCAGGAAGAAGGCCAACACAAATACCAGAATGTTGACGACGATGAGAAAACCCAATTGTCCGCCGGGTAAGCCGCTGAGTAAATGTTCGACCCACACATGACCGTTGACGGCGTAAAACGTCAGGCTGAATACGCGCGCGCCAATCAAAATAAAAACTACGAAGGTCGTTAGCTTGGCGGTGGTGTCCATGCCTTGCTTGAGCAGTTTCCAGTTCATACGTTTGCGCGCCATCGCCATCAACAACGCGCCCATGGCACCCATCGCGCCGCCTTCGGTTGGCGTGGCGATGCCGAGAAAAATCGTGCCGAGGACGAGGAAAATTAAGGCGAGGGGAGGGATGAGGACGAAAGTAAAACGCTCGGCCATTTTCGACAGCAAGCCGAGATTAAACATTTTATTTACCGTGGCGAAAACATAAGCGACGGCAGACCATGCCACCAAACCCAGCACAACGATTTCATCCGTTTGCGGAACCGGCAAAGTATGTTCGCGGCGAATTGCCGCCAATATTTTGGCCGGCAAATCGGTGTGGGTGAACCAGATGGCCAGCACGGTTGCACCAACGCTGAGTGTCAATAAAGAAAGCAGTCCGTTCGAT
>JBEEJL010000061.1:0-4219 GCA_041169175.1 Pseudomonadota bacterium
CACTAAATGTATCTCGGCATCGATCTTGGCACGTCGGAAGTAAAAATCTTATTGCTCGACGACAGCCAACAGGTGATTGCCCGCGCCAGCGAGGCGCTAACAGTATCGCGGCTGCAGCCGCTATGGTCTGAGCAACTTCCGCATGACTGGTGGGCCGCCGCTGAGCGCGGTATCGCCAGCCTTAAACAAACCCAGCCGCAGGCATTAGCGGCGGTAAAAGGCATCGGCTTGTCCGGGCAAATGCATGGCGCAGTGTTGCTGGATAAACAAGATCAGGTATTGCGCCCGGCGATATTGTGGAACGATGTCCGCGCAGGGGCACAATGCCAAGCGCTGGAGAAATTAGTTCCGCAATCCCGGCACATCACCGGAAATCTCGCCATGCCTGGCTTTACTGCGCCGAAATTACTCTGGGTCGCAGAGCACGAACCCGAGGTATTTCAGCGAACGGTGAAAGTATTATTGCCGAAAGATTTTCTACGCTTAAAGTTGAGCGGCGAGTATATTTCTGATCTGTCCGACGCAGCAGGCACGCTATGGCTCGACGTACAAAAACGCGATTGGTCCGATGTCATGTTGAGCGCCTGTGGTTTGAATCGGGGACACATGCCGCGCCTGGTCGAGGGCTGCGCGCCGGGCGGCGTTTTGCGTTCTGAGCTGGCTCGTGCGTGGGGCGTGGGCGAGGGTGTGGTGATCGCTGGCGGCGCAGGCGACAACGCGGCGAGCGCGATTGGTATGGGCGTTGTAGCGAATGGCCAGGCGATGATTTCGCTCGGCACATCGGGCGTATTTTTTGTCGCGAACGATCGGTATCTACCCAACCCTGAACAAGGTGTCCATACTTTTTGCCACGCACTGCCGCAGCAATGGCATCAGATGGCGGTGATCCTTTCCGCCGCCAGTTGTCTGCGTTGGGTAACGCAGGTGACGAACGCTAAGGATGAAGCTGCGTTGCTACAGGAAATCGAAGCAGCGCCCGCGCGTGAATTCGACCACGCGCCGCTGTTTCTGCCGTATCTTTCAGGCGAGCGCACGCCGCATAATAATCCGCACGCTAAAGGCGTGTGGTTCGGCCTCAGCCACGACACCAGCCGCGCGGCATTAGGCTACGCGGTGCTGGAAGGCGTGGCGTTTGCTTTGCTCGATGGTTATCGTGCGCTGCAAGAAGCGGGCGCGACAGTGAACACTGTTTCTTTAGTCGGCGGCGGCAGCAAGAGTCGCTATTGGAGCGGCCTATTGGCCAATGTGCTGGGCTTGCCAATGACCCGACACAGCGGTGGTGATTTTGGCGCGGCATTTGGAGCGGCGCGTCTCGCTATGATGGCGACGAATCCGGGCGCCGATGTCAGCTCAATTTGCCTGCCACCGCCAGTCATCGACATTATCGAAGCGGAAGTCGGCAAAAGAGATAGACTGTTGCAACGTCACGAACAGTTTCGCAAAATCTATAATGCTTTGCGGCCATTGTTTTCTGATACGGTTCGCGTAGATCAAAATAGATAATGGGCTAAGATATTTTTTAGTCCGCAGGCTGGGCTGATAAGTCCAGCGATGCGTAGGGATGAGGAGGGGCTTGGCTTATAAGCCGAGCCTACGCAAGTTTAAGAATGCGAGAAGTTAGGATTATTCGCAAAGAGTTTTTTTAATCTCTTCATCGATAGTTTTGACGTCGCTTTTGTCTAGGCCAAAAAATAAGGGGATTAGCAAGGTCAAGATAAGGCCTGTAAATAGAAGAAATATAAGAAGTGCCAAAGGAGGCGAGTCAACGGAGTCAGGTTGTTTTACAATTAAACGCAAACTCTGAGCGACCCCAGCCAAAATAAAGAAAGATGCAAATACAAGAAGCAAGGCACCTTGAAATTTTGCAAATGCTGATACAACAAATGCTCCGACCAGATGTACGACGCCATCGTCGTCTTGAACGAGATCCCCTTTAAACCAAGTGTAGCTTCGCTTAACAAGTATCCCATAATAGACCACACGTTTAAGCCTCACAGAGGATTGGCTTACATCTCCAATAATTACTGTAGCTGCCGGATCCAGACTAAATGATCGAACGAGTTTTTTTAGTCTTTGAAATGATTTGTCCATTGGCCAGCAACTCTTATATTCGGCCGGCCTACCGTCTCCAAAGAACTCGATTAGAGAGCCGAATATAGTCCCCACTTTATTTATATTCCCGCTCGCGTATCCACTTGGTCGCAATCCATTTCTCTCCCTCAATCACCGGCGCGCCGCCGTGTAGCGTAATCGGATCGATTTGTCCGGCTGAATTGAAGTAAGAGAAATATAAGGCCGAACCTTTTTTCGGGTAGATGCTGAGATTAATTTTCGGCAGGATAGTCGCGCCGCCTGCGGTGACGTTATTCAAATACATGATGACGGTGATAATGCGTTGGCCGCCGCGCGCTTTGTGCACGCGACCGCCTTCGTTGTCGGGGAAGTAGTCGAAGTGCGGGCGGTATTCGCCGCCGCCAACGTAGTTCAAAATTTGTAATCCTTCGCCGTTGACGACCGGGGTGTTGGTGATTTCGCTGATGCGCGCTTCGATGCGTTCGACTAAATTATTTTGCCCAATGGTAAAGTAAGTGCCTTGGCTAATGCGTTGTGCATGATCGACATTGTCACCCGTGGCATCATCAACGACTAAAGACTTGGTCAGTGTGCCTCTGGATAATTCGCACAGCTCGTCGCATTCCGCGTCGGTCATGAAGTGATCGAGCAATACCACGTCAGGCGCATCGACGCGCATGGCGATTTGTATGTGTTGGCCGTCGCGGGTGACGATATGATTTTCGTGCTGAAATAAATAACTGGCTTCTTGCTTGTAATCGCTATCGTTGTTGGCGGCTTTGGCGACGGCTTGAATTTGCGCGGCGGTATTCGTCCGCACCGGGCCAGATGTTTGTGCCGCGCCAAAAGTGATCAAATTATACGCAGCGGTCATTTCCGGGATGCCGGCCTTGACCATGACCTTCATCATTTCTTCTTTCGCACAACCACGGGTGAAGCTATCGCGTATCCATTCTTGCCAGTCTTTGCCTAATGCCTGCATAAGCGCCTCGTTTTAAGTATTTGATTATATTGAACTATTTTCGAAGCCAAGTTTGCCAGCGTTCACGGTTTTGCATAATAGAAATAGATTCTTGCGGAGGCACGGGCTGGTCGTCAAGTAGGACGAAATAGGGATCGAGTAACTTGTTTAACTCATCGTTTTGTAATCCGAACGGCGGGCCTTTGGCTTCGTCGTGGAAAAAATAAAATCCGGCGAGCAATTTTCCCGATGGGATTATTTGCGCCATGCGCTGAGCGTATTGCGGCCACCATGTTCGCGGCAGGGCGCAGAGAAATGTGCGCTCGTAAATCAGATCAAATGCTTGTGCAGAAAAATCCTGTTGAAAAAAATCGCCTTGGCTAACGAGGTGAGCAAGCTCGCCCAGTTGCGTCTGCGCACGTTTCACTGCGAGTTCGGAAAAGTCTAAGGCTAAAGTCTTCCAGCCATTCTGGTGAAAATATTTCGCTTCATAAGCCGAACCGCAACCGGGAATTAAAACGGAACCTTTATCCTGGCGCGCTGACAAATAACGCTGTAAGGCCAGCGGCACGCTACCTGCATCCCACGGCATCGTGTTATCGGCGTAGCGCGTGTTCCAGAAATCCGGCAGGCTACTGTCTTGTCTGGGTTTATCCATTTTGCTTAACTCACGGCACATGACGAAAAAGAGAAGATGCCGTATTATCATAGCAATGCCCATTTAACGAAAGCCCATCATGAAATTGCTGCTGTTGAAATGGAAAGCCCTGCCTGAAACTGTACGCTTTCTTCTTGTGATGAGCGCCATCATGTTTCCGTTTCGCTCGTCTATCGCCGACTGGAATTTTGTGCCGAGCGGCTCGATGAAGCCGACCTTGCTCGAAGGCGAGCAAATCGTCGTCAACAAACTTTCCTATGATCTGAAAATCCCCTTTACCACAAAGCATATTGCCGCATGGGACAACCCAAAGCGCGGCGACATCGTGGTGTTTTATTCGCCCGCCGACGGGGTTCGCTTGGTTAAGCGCACCATCGGCGTCCCCGGCGACGTGATTGAATTGCGTAACAATCATCTTATTCTTAACGGCCAAGCTGTGGAATACGAACAGGCAGTTTTTCCGGCCGCAACTCTGTTGCCATTGAATGAACAACAAGCCAGTGTTTTCGCGCAAGAAAATCTCACTG
>JBEEJL010000062.1:0-4053 GCA_041169175.1 Pseudomonadota bacterium
GACTTTCGCGCCTTGCTTCATCGTCTCTTCGTTGGTCGATTTGCGGAAGGCTTCCAGCTCGGTGATGTCGGCTTCGTCGAATTGCGTGACGTGCGGAATCATCACCCAGTTGCGCGCGAGATTGGCACCGGAAAGTTTTTTGATGCGCGACAAAGGCACCGATTCAATCGTGCCAAATTTAGCGAAATCGACTTTCGGCCACGCGAGTAAATCGAGGCCGACGCCAGAACCGGACGACGCTGCACCGCGCGGTTTGGCGAGTTCGGCTTTGACGAATTGCTGCACGTCGATTTGTTGAATTCTGTTTTTCGGGCCAGTGCCTTTGATTGCGCCGAGATTGACGCCGAGCTCGCGCGCGAATCGACGCACTGATGGGCTGGCGTGCGCTTTGGCGAAGCTGGCTTCGTCGATGGTTGCTGTGCTCGCAGGTGCGGGCGCGGGTGCTTGTGCTGCGATGGGCGCAGCAACAGGCGCGGGTGCTTTTGCTGGTGCAGCTGCGGCTGCAGGCGCTGCTGCGGCAGGAGCGGGCGCTGGAGTTTTTGCAGCAGCAGGTGCGCTTGCCCCAGCCGACACATCAAGCAACAAAGCCAGCGTGCCTTGCGAAACTTTATCGCCAGCTTTAAGTTTCAATTCTTTCACCACGCCCGCTTTGGGCGAGGGAATTTCCATGGTGGCCTTGTCGGACTCGAGCGTGAGCAAGCTGTCTTCTGCTTTCACGCTGTCGCCCACCTTGACTAACACTTCTATGACTTCGATATCTTTGAAGTCGCCGATGTCGGGTATTTTTATTTCTTCGATGGCCATAAAAATCTCAATATAATCAAATAGTTATTAAACAGTCCACGGTGCGGGTTTTTTTGCATCGATGGCGTATTTTTTCATTGCTTCGGCGACTTTGCTGCGATCAATCTGGCCTTCATCGGCCAACGCATTCAGCGCCGCGATGGTGACCCAACGCCGATCGACTTCAAAAAAGTCACGCAGTTTTTCGCGCGTATCGGAGCGACCGAAACCGTCGGTGCCGAGCACGACATAACGACGCGGCACCCAGCTGCGAATTTGTTCAGCGAACAAACGCATGTAATCGGTCGCGACGATGACTGGTCCTTGCGTGTCTTTCAAACATTTTTCAACGTGCGATATTTTGGCTTTGCCAGCCGGGTTCAACAAATTCCAACGCGACACGGCGTTGCCGTCGCGCGCGAGTTCGGTGAAAGAGGGGCAACCCCAAATATCGGAATCAACGCCCCAATCTTTTTTCAGCAACTCGGCTGCTGCAATCACTTCACGGAAAATCGTACCGGAGCCGAGCAATTGCACGCGCGGCGCTTTCGACTTGGCGCCGTTACTAAACGCATACATGCCTTTGAGAATATCGGCTTCCGCGCCTTTGGGCATTTCCGGGTTGCGATAATTTTCATTCATCAGAGTGATGTAGTAATAAATATCTTCCTGTTCCTTATACATACGGCGCATGCCGTCTTGCACGATCACGGCGACTTCGTAAGAGAAGGTCGGGTCGTAGGAAATGCAATTCGGAATGGTCGCCGACATCAAGTGACTGTGGCCGTCCTCGTGTTGCAAACCTTCGCCGTTCAGCGTGGTGCGGCCCGCTGTGCCGCCGAGCAAAAATCCGCGTGAGCGCATATCGCCCGCCGCCCACGCCAGATCGCCGATGCGCTGGAAACCGAACATGGAATAGAAAATATAAAACGGAATCATCTGCACGCCGTGGGTGGAATACGCCGTCGCCGCCGCGATCCAATCACACATGCCGCCCGCTTCGTTGATGCCTTCTTGCAAAATCTGGCCAGTGGCGGATTCTTTGTAGAACATCAATTGGTCGGCATCTTCCGGCGTGTAATGCTGGCCGAATTGATTCCAGATGCCGAGCTGACGGAACATGCCTTCCATACCGAAAGTGCGCGATTCGTCGGGGACGATTGGCACGATATTTTTGCCGATATTTTTATCGCGCAATAGCATTGACAGAATCTGCACAAACGCCATGGTGGTGGATATTTCGCGCTCTTCGCTGCTTTTCAAAAAGCGCTCGAAGGCTGGCAGATCGGGCGTGACCAGCGCAGCCGCTTTGCCGCGACGCTGCGGTAAATAACCGCCGAGTTCTTTGCGCCGTGCGCGCATGTATTCGAGTTCTTTCGAGCCTTCGGCAAAGGTCACATACGGCACTTGTTCGATGTCGGCATCTTTAACCGGAATATGAAAACGATCGCGGAAATGTTTCAGCGAATCAACCGGCATTTTTTTCTGCTGATGTGTGATGTTCTGCGCTTCGCCCGCTTCGCCCATGCCGTAACCTTTAATAGTTTTGGCGAGGATGACGGTCGGTTGGCCTTTGTGATTCACGGCTGATTGATACGCAGCGAAAATTTTATGTGGATCATGTCCGCCGCGATTCAAGTTCCAGATGTCATCGTCGGACCAGTCGGACACCATCGCTTTGAGCTCTGGCGTATTGAAAAAATATTCGCGCACATACGCGCCGTTTTTCGATTTGAAGGTTTGGTATTCGCCATCGACGCATTCCATCATGCGCTTCATGAGGATGCCTTTTTTGTCGCGCGCGAGCAGGGCGTCCCAATGCGTACCCCATACGACTTTGATCACGTTCCAACCGGAGCCACGGAATTCCGATTCCAATTCCTGAATGATTTTTCCGTTGCCGCGCACCGGGCCATCGAGACGTTGCAAATTACAGTTGATGACAAAAATTAAGTTGTCGAGTTTCTCGCGACCGGCCATGCCGATGGCGCCGAGCGATTCGGGTTCGTCGGTTTCGCCGTCGCCCAAGAAGGCCCAGACTTTGCGATCGCCTTGCTTAATGAATTCGCGGTCGTGCATGTATTTCATAAAGCGCGCTTGATAAATCGCCATGATCGGGCCGAGGCCCATCGACACGGTGGGGAATTGCCAGAAGTCGGGCATCAACCACGGATGCGGATACGACGACACGCCTTGGCCGCCGGTTTCCTGACGGAAATTATCCAGTTGCGATTCTTTGAATCGGCCGAGCATAAAGGCGCGCGCGTAAATGCCGGTAGCCGAGTGGCCTTGCGAAAAAATTAAATCGCCGCCGTGTTTATCCGACGGGGCATGCCAAAAATGGTTAAAGCCCACGTCATATAAAGTCGCCCCAGAGGCGAAGCTGGCGATGTGTCCGCCGACGTTAGTGTCTTTGTTGGCGCGTAACACCAAGGCCATCGCGTTCCAGCGTGTGTAGCAACGAATCGTGTGTTCAATTGCTTGATCACCGGGGATGCGCGCTTGCTGCTCGACCGGAATCGTATTCACATAAGGTGTCGTGGCGGAGAAGGGCAAATTGACGCCGGACAAGCGCGCTTTTTCGACTAATTGTTCCAGCAGTTGATGCGCCCGCTCCGGGCCTTCGGCGGCGATGAGGCCATCGAGTGCGTCGAGCCATTCTTGCGTTTCTTGCGCGTCGGGGTCTTGATAAGTAGCGTTAGTGGGCAGAGCAGACATGATTTACTTTCAAAAATATTAAATAGACAGACAATAGAAAGAATAGCAATTTAGCCGGGCTTCGTCTTCGTGTTTTCCGGCAGAAATAAAATGTTCCATAAACGTGAGTTTTTTGGTTTTTGAATCAAGGCTGTTTCGCTACACTTGCTTTAGCACAGGAATTAAAATGTTGCTATGCAAAACAAGCACTTACTTTTAAAATACGAGTATATCAAAAAAATGGCTATATTTTTCCGGATTATGAGATATTAACTGTGCAGCAAATCACATCATTTATTAACAATACGGTTTAAGCTACTATAGCTAAACAAAATTTGCCCAGACATTCAAAAATACCGTTTTACGAAAAGTGCTTCGTTGCGCTGGGCGGTATAATTTAATCACCCGCATAACTTAGTAGGGTGTTTACCTGAGTGCTTGGGCGCAGGATAGATAAAGGGAATAGATTGGATTTGACCCAAGCACTGCAGCTTGCCAGCTTGACCGACCCGGGGCTTGTGCGTCATCACAATGAAGATTGTGTCGATGCGCGGCCAGGCTTGGGCTTGGTGG
>JBEEJL010000063.1:0-6566 GCA_041169175.1 Pseudomonadota bacterium
AGAGCAGCGCCTCAGCAGTCGGCGGGCAACCGGGCACATACACATCCACTGGCACGATACGATCGCATCCGCGCACGACGGAATAGGAATAATGATAATAACCGCCGCCATTCGCACACGAACCCATCGAGATCACCCAGCGCGGCTCGGCCATTTGGTCATACACTTTACGCAGCGCTGGCGCCATTTTGTTACACAAGGTTCCGGCGACAATCATCACGTCCGATTGGCGTGGGCTGGGACGAAACACGATACCGAAACGATCAAGGTCATAGCGCGACGCACCCGCGTGCATCATCTCCACCGCGCAACAAGCGAGGCCGAAGGTCATCGGCCACATCGAGCCGGTGCGCGCGAGGTTGATGACGTCGTCCAAACGCGCAGTGACAAAACCTTTTTCTAGAATACCTTCGATGCTCATTTACAATCTTTCACCGCAGAGACTGGTTAAAATCTTTCACCACAGAGGCACAGAGACACAGAGAAAAACGGAAGAATGATTCAGATAATTTTTCATCCTTCATCCTTCATCCTTCAAATCATTCCCAATCCAGCGCGCCTTTTTTCCATTCGTAAATAAAACCAACCACCAGAATGGAAAGAAAAATCATCATGGCGAGAAAACCGAACCAGCCGATTTCCTGCAACACCACGGCCCAAGGGAAAAGAAACGCGATTTCCAAATCGAACAAAATAAACAGAATAGCGACGAGATAATAACGCACGTCAAATTTCATACGCGCGTCTTCGAAAGCCTCAAAGCCGCATTCGTATGGGGAAAGTTTTTCGCTGTCGGGGCGATTCGGCCCGAGAAGTTTGCCCGCGACCATTGGAGCAACGCCCAAGGCCAGACCAATGAACAGGAACAGCAAGATAGGAAAATAATTTTCCAGCATGTGACGACCAGTATTCAGAATTTAGGATTGAAGATTCGTTGATGGAATCCTCAATCCTGAATCCACAAAGAAAATCTTGTTGGTGCCGACGGCGAGACTCGAACTCGCATAGCTTTCGCCACTACCCCCTCAAGATAGCGTGTCTACCAATTTCACCACGTCGGCTTCACGCTCACTCCGCTAGACCACGCAGCGAGCAAAACATTGCAATTACTTCGGTATATCTTTCGCTTTGGAATCGGTTACCGGTGCTGGCGGCACGCCAACCGGTGCAGCTTTATCGGCAGCCTTGGTGTCGGCAGGCTTTACTTCACCAGTCTTCACTTCGACTGCCTTTTCTTTCACCGTTTCCACTGCACTGTGCGAATCCATCACGCCGCCACGCTTACTGTGCGTAGCCGCTAAATAAGTCAGGCTCAAGCTGGTGATAAAAAATATTGCGGCCAAGGCGGCAGTCGAGCGGCTAAGAAAATTCGCCGAACCGCTGGAGCCAAACAAGCTGCCTGCCGAACCGCTGCCGAACGCCGCGCCGACATCCGCGCCTTTTCCTTGCTGAAGCAGCACCAAGCCAATTACGCCGAGTG
Organism: Pseudomonadota bacterium; assembly: GCA_041169175.1. Lineage (GTDB taxonomy): Bacteria > Pseudomonadota > Gammaproteobacteria > Burkholderiales > JBEEJL01 > JBEEJL01. The sequence goes on from JBEEJL010000063.1 coordinate 1,481, forward strand.
CGGACAAAATATTCAAAATCCAGATCGCGGTTTCCATGCTCAAATATCCTAAGTTTTTAGCCTGCTCGGCAGATGGCGACGAATTCTTCGGCAATCAGCGATGCCCCACCAATCAGCCCGCCATCAATGTCCGGCAAAGACAATAATTGTGCCGCATTTGCGGCTTTTACGCTACCCCCATAGAGGATTAGCAGCTTTTCCGCTATGGGTTTATCCCTTGCGGCAATACGTTTGCGGATGAACTCATGCACCGCCTGCGCCTCATGTGGCGTGGCGGTTTTACCCGTGCCAATGGCCCATACCGGCTCGTAGGCAACAACCGCGTTGGCAAAAGCCGCCACGCCTGCCGCATCCAGCACACAATCCAACTGACGTGCAACGACTTGCTCGGTCAAACCAGAATGACGCTCGTCCAAAGTTTCACCAACGCATAAAATGGGTTTGAGCCCAGCAGCCAAAGCCGCCTGAAATTTCGCCGCCACCGTCGCGTCGTCGTCGCCAAACATCGCGCGCCGCTCCGAGTGGCCGACGATCGCATAGCTACAGCCAAAATCTCTCAACATCGTCGCCGACACTTCACCGGTGAACGCGCCCTTGGCGTGTTGGCTCACATTCTGAGCGCCCCATGCGATAGCCGTGCCGCTCAACAAGCTCTGAGTTTGGGCTAAATAAGGAAACGGCACGCACACCGCGCACGAAGCCGATTTAGCATCGCCAAGTCCGGTTAATACGCCCTGCAACAGCTTCTGGTTTTCTGCCAAAGAACCGTGCATTTTCCAGTTACCGACAACGAGTTTTTTACGCATATTAACTATTTGATTATATTGAATATTTTATTCGCGCCAGATGGCATGTTGCGGCGCAATTCTACTCTGCGCCGGGAGAAGGGGCAATTAGTATTATTTCTTATGGGCATAACAAAATAACGTATTGACAACAGCTATACCTCGCACTAGCATACGTATATCTAACGTGTATGCAATTTAGGAGAAACCATGCGTGATACCGCGATTAACCTTCGAGCACTCGCTGAGCAACGCGATCTAATCGATCACGCCGCGCAACTGCTCGGCAAAAACCGATCAGACTTTATGCTTGAAGCGGCCTGCGACAAAGCGCAGTCTGTTTTGCTTGATCAAATTTTTTTCAAACTGGACGCCGACAAATTTAGTCAGTTCACCCAACTACTCGATGCACCGCCAGCAGCCAATCCTGGGCTTGAGCGCCTCATGGCCGTCAAAGCACCTTGGACAAAAAAAGTTCATAAAAAGTGAGCTTGCAACTCACCGCGCCGGAACCCTTATCGTCGTTACATAGCGTAGATGAATTTGAATGCGGCGAAGCCGCGCTGGACGAATGGCTCAAGCGCCGCGCTATGGCCAATCAGCAAAGCGGTGCAAGCCGAACTTTTGTCGTAGCCGATCAAGACCAACGAGTTTATGGCTATTACGCACTAGCCGCTGGCGCGGTCGCTCATTCCTCAGCCGCCAGTTCAGTCAAGCGCAATATGCCCGACCCGATACCCGTAATGGTGCTCGGCAGGCTCGCAGTCGATCATCGCGCGCACGGAATTAAATTGGGTGCAGCGTTGCTGCAAGATGCCGTCAATCGAGCAGTAGCTGTTTCGGAAAACGCAGGGGTCAGAGCCTTGTTAGTACATGCACTAGATGAACAAGCGAAACAATTTTATGTGCATTACGGATTTCAAGTGTCGCCTACCCATCCGCTTACGCTGATGTTACGGCTGTATAACGTCAAACCATAAAAAGCGCTCAGACGTACTTGGCAAGATGCGGTCATGCTCGTCGATTTGTGTGCGCGGAAAACAGAATAGAGTGGGTGAAATAACTTAGCGACATGCGGCGCAATTCACTGCGTTCATTGACGCCCTACTCGGTGAGGGCTACGCGGGCTTTATCGAAACCCCAATAAAAAGAAAATATACAATCAAGTGACAACGGGGATGTTGAATACCGAATAGAGTAAGCATAAAATTAATAATCTAAAAAGGAAAAAATTATGGCACTTATTAATCCACATATTAACTTTAACGGAAATGCTGAAGAAGCATTTACCTTTTACAAATCAGTATTTGGCGGCGAATTTGCAAAGATAATGCGTTTCAAAGACATGTCAAGCTCTGAATTTCCGGTAGCAGAAAATGAAGCAAATAAAATAATGCACATTGCATTGCCTATCGGCAAAAATATTTTAATGGCTAACGATGTTCCAGAAAGTATGGGACAAGTAAATGAAAATGAAAACAGGTCTAAGATATCAATTAGTGCAGAAAGTCGTGAAGAAGCCGATAAATTATTTAACGGACTTTCAGCAGGCGGACACGTTGAAATGCCCATAATGGACAGTCCTTGGGGCTCATATTTTGGAATGTTTAGAGACAAGTATGGTATCGAATGGATGGTGGACTTTGACCCAAAATATAATGGACAAAGATGAACATACAAGAACAAATCAAAGGGTATATTACTAACCAAGTTGAACCAAAACGTAACGATATGTAAGCGTTACACCGCATCATTTTGCAAGTAATTCCAGCATGTAAATTATGAGTCGCTGGATCAGGTCTTTCATCCTAATATTTAATAAGAGCCCTAGCGAAATGGCTTTTCCAATTAGTACTTATTTACTTGCCGCCTGCCGCACATGATCAGCAATGCGATTCGCCAAAGTCGAAACCATATCCCGCGATTTCCCCTCGACCATCACGCGCAACAACGGCTCAGTGCCGGACGGACGCAGTAACACGCGACCATCATCACCTAATTCTTTTTGTGCGTTTTCTACCGCTTGTTCGACGTCTTTGTTGCCTTTGTGGTCGAAGCCGCGGGCGGTTTTTACGTTGACTAGCACTTGCGGAAATAAACTCAATTCGCTGGAGTAATTTTGCAGTGAAGTTTTGTTGACGCGCAATGCAGTCAACACTTGCAGCGCGGAGACGATGCCGTCGCCTGTGGTGTGTTTATCCAGCGCGAGGATGTGGCCGGAATTTTCGCCGCCGTATTGCCAGCCTTTTTGCAGCAGCATTTCATTCACATAACGGTCGCCGACTTTGGCGCGCGCGAAGGGAATATTTAATTTGCCAAAGGCTTGTTCGAGCGCGAGGTTGGTCATCAGTGTGCCGACTACGCCGCCTTTGAGCAGGCCGGATTGTTTGCGATGTTTGGCGACGACGTAGAGCAATTGATCGCCGTCATACAGTGTGCCGTTGGCGTCGCACATCATCAGCCGGTCGCCGTCGCCGTCGAGGGCGATGCCTAAATCGGCTTTGTGTTCACGCACGGCGGCTTGCATCAATGCGGTGTGCGTCGCGCCGCATTCATCGTTGATGTTGAGGCCATTCGGTTTGTTGCCGATGGCGATGACTTCGGCGCCGAGTTCGTGAAAGACATGCGGAGCAATGTGATAGGTCGCGCCGTGGGCGCAATCGACTACCAGTTTTAGCCCGCGCAAATCGAGTTCGTTCGGAAACGTGCTCTTGCAGAATTCGATATAACGCCCGACCGCGTCGTCGATACGACGCACACGACCCAGCTCGGCCGACGGTTTGGTTTGCATCGGGTTGTCGAGTTCGGCTTCAATTTTCAATTCAACATCATCGGGCAACTTGGTACCTTGCGCGGAAAAAAACTTGATGCCGTTGTCGTCGTAAGGATTATGCGATGCGCTGATCATCACGCCTGCCGAAAGACGCAACGCGCGCGTGAGATAGGCGACGCCGGGCGTCGGCATCGGGCCAGTGAGCAACACATACACACCCGCAGCAGAAAATCCCGCTTCCAATGCCGACTCCAACATATAGCCAGAGATGCGCGTGTCTTTCCCAATGAGCACGGTCGGATGCTCGCGGTCTTTGGCGTTGTGTGAATCGCCGATCAATACTTTGCCCGCAGCGTAACCGAGACGCATGACGAAATCCGGGGTGATCGGCGCTACGCCTACTTTTCCGCGCACACCATCGGTGCCAAAATATTTTCTGCTCATGTTTTATCCCATTTAATTTTGTGTTTGCACCGCTTGTAACACGGTCAGCGCGTCTTTGGTCGCGGCGACGTCGTGTACTCGTATGATACTCGCGCCATTTTGCGCGGCAAGCAACGCGGCCGCAATACTGGCACTTACCCGTTCTGCCGTCAGTTTGCCGGTAAGCTCGCCAAAGATAGATTTGCGCGACAACCCAGCGAGCACCGGATAACCCAAATCAGCGATTTTTTGTAAGCCGCGCAGCAGCGCGAGATTGTGTACCGTACGTTTGCCGAAGCCAAAACCGGGATCAATCACGATGCGATTTTTTGTGATTCCGGCTTGTTCAGCAGCTTGAGCGCGCGCTTGTAAGTAGGCGCTGACGTCAATTAAAATATCTTTATAATCAATAAGTTGCTGCATATTCTGTGGCGTGCCTATCATGTGCATCATGCAAATGCCTGCGCCGGTTTTTGCAGCTACTTCTAGCGCGCCTTCTGCGCGCAACGCATTCACATCGTTGATCATCGACGCGCCCGCTTTCATCGCAGTGTCCATTACAGCGGTTTTTTGTGTGTCGATGGAGAGCGGGATTTTTTTGTCGCGTAGTGCTTCGATGACGGGAATCACGCGCTGCATTTCTTTATCGAGATCGACGGACAAGGACCCGGGTCGGGTCGATTCGCCACCGATGTCGAGAATGTCTGCGCCTTCTTCAATTAATTTCAGTGCATGTTCAATCGCGCGATCGCGCGAAAAAAATTTGCCGCCATCGGAAAAAGAATCCGGCGTGACATTGACGATGCCCATGATCAACGGACGATCAAGTTTGAGTATGAAATGACCGCAAATTAATTCAGAAGGTTTGGACATTTTATTATTGTAGACATAAAAAAGGGCGACCCAAGTCGCCCTTGTAACTATTTGATTATATTCAAGTTTCCTGCGCCGGCGTAATCGTCGCCTCGGGCGTCGCAGGCGCATCGTTCGGCGGCGGATTCGGCCTTGCGTTGCTCGGCTTCGGCGCGCGCGGTGCGCGGCCTTCCATGATGTCGTTGATCTGCTCCGAATCAATCGTTTCCCATTCCAACAACGCAGCCGTCAT
>JBEEJL010000064.1:0-3568 GCA_041169175.1 Pseudomonadota bacterium
TAGGCAGCGAAAATAGCGGCGACAAAAAAACAAAACAAAAAAGCGGCGCGGCGGGTTCGCCTTTTTTGGTTACTTTTTTGGCGAAGCAAAAAAGTGACTAGCCGCCGGGCTACCCCCGGCACTCTTATTCAGTGCTCGGCTCAAGCAGTCGAGGAAAATAGAACCAGCTCCCCCATCCCAACCTTCCCCCGTCAAGGGGGAAGGAGCTGAGACAGCTACTATCGTATACATTAGGGGTTCAGCTGAGGGTCTTACTATAAAAAATTTTCTCTTCTTCTTCACTTGCACGCCGAAGCGAAATAATCCGTATTGTCCCGTTAGGTCGCATTGTGGTGACCATGAATAAAACTTCATTCGCATCACCAACCCACATTGTCATATGGCGAACTTCACCTTTTTCGATAAAGTTTTCATGTATCAGAAAAGGCTTATTTGAAAACGGGGATAACAAGATCCTTTCGAGCGGCTGGACTGCACTTTCCAAAGAGTAGCCGTGTTTTTTTCTGTTACTCTCCTCTTTAGCTAGATCATACTCAATTTTCGTTCGACCAATAATTACACGAAAATCATGTTCTTGGATGCCAAGCCTCGCAGCAAATGACACCTCCTCCATTTTTTTCTTAATGCGCCGCACCCAAATAAGCCGCCCTCACCGCCGGATCATTCTTCAATTGTTCCGCCGGGCCATGAACCGCGATGGTGCCGTTCTCCATTACATAGCCATAGTCCGCTACATTCAACGCCGCTGCTGCAAACTGCTCGACCAACAACATTGTCACGCCGCGTTCTTTCAGGCGTTTGATGATGGTGAAGACTTCTTCTACCAGAATCGGCGCGAGGCCCATTGAGGGTTCGTCCAGCAACAACACTTCGGGATTCAACATCAGCGCACGCGCCATGGCGAGCATTTGCTGTTCGCCGCCGGAGAGCGTGCCTGCGAGTTGATTACGGCGTTCTTTTAAGCGCGGAAATAATTCGAGATTTTTTTCCAGGTCGGCTTGCACATCGCCGCGCGGGCGTCCGCCGCCCATCGCTAATCTGGGAAACGCGCCGAGTAATAAATTGTCAGTGACGCTTTGCGTCGGGAATACGCGACGACCTTCGGGCGAATGCGCCAAACCGACTTTGGTGATTTTGTGCGAGGGCAGGCCGGTGATGTCTTTGCCACCCAGTTTTATTTCGCCGCCGGTTGGTGTGATCATTCCGGAGATGGCCCGCATGGTCGTGGTTTTGCCTGCACCGTTGGAGCCGATCAGCGTGACGACTTTGCCTTTTGGTACGTCGATGGAAATGCCGTGCAGCACTTGCACTTTGCCGTAGGCCGCTTGGAGATTTTTGATTTCTAGCATGATGTTTCCTTAAGCCGCTGTGCCACCGAGGTAAGCCTCGATGACTTTAGGATTTGCTTGCACTGCCGCTGGTTTGCCTTCAGCGATTTTCTGGCCGAAGTCGAGCACTGATACGGTATCGGAAATACTCATCACCACATCCATATGATGTTCGATGAGTATGACGGTGATGCCGTGATCGCGGATTTTTTTGATGATTTCGATCAGCTCTTTGATGTCCGGCGCGGTCAAACCTGCAGCCGGTTCGTCGAGCAACAACAGCGTAGGCGCAAGACCTAAGGCGCGACCGATTTCGAGCAGGCGTTGTTTACCGTAAGGCAAGTTGCGCGCTTCTTCATTGGCCAAATCTGCCAAGCCGACAAATTTCAAAATGCTTGCTGCGCGCACACGCGCGGCGTGTTCTTCACCAGTGTATTTTTTGGTGTGGAACATGACGTCGGCCAAATTGCTGCGATAGGTGTGATGCAGGCCGACCAAGACGTTTTCAATTGCGGTCATTTCGCCGAACAATTGCACGTTCTGGAAAGTGCGCGCGATGCCGGACAGCGCAATCGACGATGGCGTGTTGCCGGAAACTTGTTTGCCGTTGAATTCCACGCCGCCCGCTGTGGGCGTATAAATGCCGGTGAGCACGTTCATCATGGTGGATTTACCGGAACCGTTGGGGCCGATCAAGCCGTGAATAGAACCTTTGGCTACGCTCAAATCCACTTCGTTCAAGGCTTTCAAGCCACCGAACTGCATGAGGATTTTTTTCGCTTCGAGCAAATTGCCGGTGACGGTGACTGCATGGTCAGGCTTGCCCCATGCGTGCTCGTCATCACCTTTATCGCTAATGGCTTCGTGGTAATGCACCCACTCCGGCTTGAAGTGCGCGACCACACTGCGCATCCAGCCGATGATGCCTTCTTGCAGGTAATACACCACGAACAAAATCAGGAAACCGAAAATAGTAATACGCCAGTTGGTCATGTTTTCCATGGTGAACGCAGCCGCCACTAATGCGACAGCACCGATCACTGGAATAATCGCCTTGCCTAACGGACGATCTTTTTTGATCAAGGTGCGCACGGTAAAGAATGCTGCGCCTAAGGCCGCGGCAATCGCCAGATAACGAAACAGAACAATGTCATCAAGCAAGCTGGGCAATAACACCACGATAGCTGCGCCGAGCACGGGGCCGGAACGGGTTTTGCGGCCACCCATGATGATGGCGAGCAGGAACAGAATGGTCAGCTCGAAGTTAAACGTATTCGGTGCGATGTAGAGTTCGTTATAAGTGTAAAGTCCGCCCGCCAAACCGGCCAACGCGGCGCTGATAACAAACGCGATGACTTTGTAGCGATACACGCTCACACCCATACAATCGGATGCAACCGGGCTACCGCGCAAGGCGGTGAAGGCGCGACCATAATGCGATTTCAGTATGCGATGTACAAACAACAGCGCGACAAAAAACATGGCGATAACAAAATAGTAATAATCTTTTTCATGGAAGGTATAACCCATGAATGAAGGTTTTTTAATCGTGATACCGAGCGGGCCTTCGGTGAGCCAGGTCATTTCGTTAATCAGAATTTGCGCAATCGTGCCGAACGCCAAAGTCACCATCGCCAAATACGGCCCGGTCACTCGCAATGCAGGCAGCGCGAGAATCAAACCGAAAACCGCCGTGACGACTATGCTGAATGGAATCGCCGCATAAAACGGAAAGCCAAACTTGAAGGTCAGGATACCCGCCGTGTAAGCGCCGATGCCGAACAACGCAGAATGTGCGAGCGATACTTCGCCGGTGTAACCGACCACAATATCCAAACCAAATAACAGGATGGCGTAAATGGCGATCAATACCATTTGGTGAATGTAATAGTCGTTCTTGATGACCAACGGTGCAGCCAGAATCAGCGCGAGGCCGATCAGGCTAAAAATTAGTTTAGAAGATTTCATGCTTATACTTTCTTGATGGCAGTTTTGCCGAACAATCCGGCGGGCTTCACAGCCAACACCAGCAACAATAACAACAGACCCGGCACGTCTTTGTAACCGGTCGAGATATAAAAGCCGGTGGTGGTTTCAGCAATGCCGAGTATCAAACCGCCGACAATGACACCGAGGCCGGATGTCAGGCCGCCGATAATCGCCACAGCGAAGGCTTTCAAACCCAGCACCGAACCCATCGTCGCACCAGTCAAGGTAATCGGCGCAATCAATACGCCGGC
>JBEEJL010000065.1:0-5871 GCA_041169175.1 Pseudomonadota bacterium
GCGGCTGGCATAGTCACGGATGATAGCGAGTCCGATGAGGATGCCGCAGAAACACCTGATACCGGTTCAGCACCTAAGCCATAGTGTGGGATTATGCGTTCGACTCGTGCAGCCGCAGCCGTAGAACGACTCAATACCCGGACTGAGGGCCGTCACTACATTATGGCGCGCACTAACGCGGAACTATTCATTTTGCGCGAGCAGACGGATGATGGAGACACGCCCGTATCGGCTGCCCTGGCGCTCGACGACTTCGTAAAATACGTCAATGCGATGGGCCCGCAAGTGGTACGCCGCGTGACTAAAAACGACGCCGCTTTTGCCAAACAACTATTGAAAAAACCTTCGCCATAAGCTAAATTCACCTCTGCGTAGCGCGAGTTTAGTGTGAATACGTCGGCAAGCGCGCTGCCCGGTAAGGAGTGACATCATGGCTTTTAGAGAACATCAGAAGAACAAAGAGAAAAAGAAACTGGCCACACTCTCGCCTAAGGAAAAAAAATTGTCCAAAGAAGAGAAGAAAAATAGCAAGCCGACCGTGCCGGCGATACCATTGGAATTTAAGCCTTAAACAGCAATTGATCTAGACCTCAACTACTATATTCAGGAGAGAATCATGGGCAGAGAACAGCAAAGCAACAAGGAAAAAAAGAAACAGGCCGCACTGTCACCTAAAGAAAAAAAGCAACAGAAGGACGCGAAGAAAAATGCCAAAGATATCGTGCCGATGGGAAGTAAGTCTTAGTGAAATAGGCCGGGCCGACCAGCCCGGCCAATCTTGACGGTGACGCAAATAGCTTGTTTATTTAGTATTGCTTTGCATTTTGATTACAACTTGCTGCGCTTATCAGCCCAGCATGCGCCATTAGATAACTATTTGATTTTAATGAAATTTTTATGAGATTATTGCGCTCATAAAATGATCGGCTTATCGGATATTTCATTGGCATGACCGGGCGGATGTGGAAAGTGCCTACGTAATAATTGCGCCACTTCGTCGATGCCGGTTATCACGCCCTGCTCAAATCTTTTCTCGCGAAAACATTTTTCCATAGCGTGGCAAATGGTTTCCCATTGGGCTTGCGGCACTTTCGCCGCGATGCCGCGATCAGCCACAATTTCCACATCGCGATCGGCCAACAATAAATAAATCAGCAAACCGTTATTCAGTTGCGTGTCCCATATGCGCTGTATCGAGAACACGTCTATAGATCGCTCGCGCGCGGTTAGACCGCGCGCAATCAACGGCGTATCAAGCGATCCTTCAACTGCAAAACAGATCTGTCCATTGTGACCCACTTCCGCGCGTTTAATTGCGGCTTCAATGGCATGGAGCGATGCGCTAGGAAATGCGCGGTTGACCGACCATTTGTCGGTGAAAGTATGTTTAGCAAAGCGCTTGAATTTATTCATTCACCGCCTCCACTGTCACCGCCGCCTGAGTCGCCGCCGGAATAAGCACCTTCAGTAGCCAAGCCTTCGAACCACGAACCAGACGCGCCGCCGCCGCCGAAACCACCGCCGCCGCCGCCGCTCCAACCGCCACCGCCACCGCCGCCAAAGCCGCCGCCACCGAATCCACCACCGCCAAAGCCGCCTGGGAAACCGCCACCACCGCGCCCCGAGCCACCGCCGCCAGACGAACCCCAAATCAGGGTCAACAGGAAAGCGATGATCCCCGATACGACAGCGACGCCGAATACGCCAACGAAAGCCATAGCGGCAAAGCCGGTAATCCCACCCGTAGCAATTGAACCGAAAAAGCGCCCGAGCATGGCACGCAACACACTACCAACAACGATAGTGAGAATGAATGCGATGGGTAAAAAACTGAAAAAATCGCCATTGCTCTGACCCTGGCCGCCAAATTGAGCCTGAGGTTTAGGTTCCGGTAAAGGTTCGCCGTCGATGACTTGCACCATACGCGCGACGCCAGCTTCAATACCTCCGGCGAAATTGCCTTGTTTGAATTGCGGCACGATGATTTCGTTAATAATGCGGCTGGCAGTCGCGTCGTTGAGCGCGCCTTCCAGCCCATAACCGGTTTCAATACGTAAATGTCGATCGTCTTTGGCGACGATGAGAATCGCACCATCATCGATTTTCTTGCGGCCGATTTTCCATTTGTCCGCCACGCGAATACCAAATTGATCGATGGTTTCCGGCTGCGTGGTAGCCACAATCAGCACGGCAATCTGCGCGCCTTTTTTAGTTTCGAGCGCCTTGAGCGTTTGTTCTAAACGGGATTGCTGCTCGAGATTAAGCGTGCCAGTCAGGTCGTTTACGCGCGCGCGCAATTCCGGAATCGCGATTTGCGCCGACGCGAAAGCGCTCGACAAGAGGAAAATGGCGAGAACAAAAATTCTCGCCATGGATTTGAACATCATCAAGTGTTACTTGGTTGCTGGGGCAGCTGGTTTGGCTGGCGCGCCGAAATCCACTTTCGGTGCGTTGGAAATCGCCGCTTCATTTTCCACGGTAAAGTTCGGTTTGGTTTTCATACCAAACAACATCGCCGTGAGGTTCGATGGAAACACACGCACTTCCGTGTTGTAAGCCTGCATATCTTTAATATAGCGATTGCGCGCCACAGTGATACGATTTTCCGTGCCTTCGAGTTGCGCTTGCAACTCGCGGAAATTAGCGTCCGATTTCAATTGCGGATAATTTTCCGACACCACCATCAGGCGTTGTAATGCACTGCCGAGTTCACCTTGCGCTTTGGTCCATTTAGCCAATGCTTCCGGATTATTCGCCAACTCCGGCGTCACCTGCATCGCCCCTACACGCGAGCGCGCTTCGGTGACTTGCGTCAACACGTCTTTTTCTTGCGCAGCAAAACCTTTAACCGTATTGACCAAATTCGGGATCAAGTCATCACGGCGTTTATACTGGTTAATGACTTCAGACCAGCTTCCCTTCGACTGCTCGTCGAGCGTCTGCAAGTTGTTATAACCGCAGCCAGTGAGCAGAGAGGTGACGATAAGAGCCGTGGATAAAATCAGTTTGCGCATGGGTTTCTCCAATTGTTGATTGTTGCGACGTTCATATAATGGTGCTGGTTTAATGCTTTTGCAAGTCCCGGGGCAAAAATATTCAAACCGTATTCGCTGCAGCTTGGGCGGCCAAGCTGGCCATAGTCGCGCGAGCGAAGCATAAATCCTCCCATGCCTTGGCTTTATCTGCCATCGTCCTCAACAAATAAGCAGGATGATAAGTCACGATCATCGGCATTCCCTGCACTGAATGAATTTTGCCGCGCAAACTGGCAATCGTCGCGTCACCGCCCAATAATTGATCTGCGGCGACTTTACCCAATGCGACAATCAGTTTCGGTTGCAGCAATTGGATTTGTCGTTGCAGATACGGCGCGCAACTCGATATTTCATCTGCATGCGGATTTCGATTTTCAACGGTGTGGCACTTCAGCACATTGGTGATATAGACGTTTTTTTGCCGCGATAACTCTATCGCCGCGAGCATATTGTCCAACAACTTACCGGCTTGCCCGACAAAAGGTTCACCCTGCGCATCTTCTTCTTCGCCCGGCCCTTCGCCGACAAACATCCACTGTGCATTAATATCGCCGACACCAGCCACGGTATTGCGCCGGGTTTGATGCAAACCGCATTGAGTGCAAGCGGCTATAGATGATTTCAGTTGTTGCCAATCCATTTGCTGAATTTCTTGCCCTCGAGCGCTGTTATCTCTCAACACTGGTGATATATTTTTATGAGTATAATCAATAGGTTGCGTATTTTCTACAGAAACAACTCCGCGCGCTTTCCACAGCGGATACAAACCCATTTCTTTTAATGCCGCGTCGCTAAATGTCATCATGCCGCCATTATAAATTACGCGCGTAAATAATCGCATCTTCGCGGCCTTCGAACGACGGATAATATTTCGGCCGCAGCGCGATGCGCTGAAAACCCTCACGTTCATACAAGCGTTGCGCATTCGCATTCGACGGGCGCACTTCGAGAAACATAATGCCCGCCAACGGCTTTGCCACGCGCAATAAATGCTGGAGAAATTGTGTGCCGATGCCACGGCCTTGCCATTCATTCGCGATGCTGATGTTGAGCAAGTGCGCTTCATTCGCAGCGATCAGTATGACGGCGTAACCGGCCAATCGCCCATTCACCGTGCACGCCCAACAACTATGACCCGCGTTGATTGAGTCAATAAAATTACCCAAGGTCCAGGGAAACGCATAGACCTCGCTTTCTATCCGCGCGACCTCGCTCACTTCGCCTCGGGCGAGCGCGCGAATTTCAATTTGCGTCGAAGGCAATGCGCTCATGCCTTGGCGCTTTGCTGTTGTTCAATATGCGTCATGGCGACTTTGTTGCGAATATAAACCGGTGCGGCGAATTCTGCCGCTACAGCGCGCCCGGCAAGCAATTCAATTTTCGCTAGTGTGAGAATATGTTGTGCATGAGGAAAAATTTCGGCCTCAACACGCGTTAACTGCTGGGCGTAATGCGTGCGCAAAATTGCATGAGCAGAAAATCCATTGCCGATTCCGAGCCAATCAGCACCACTAACAGCAGGCGCAGCTTCCGGCTTGCACAGATTCGGCGCGACTACCTCATACCAACCAGTCGATTTTTTTTCATACGCGGCGTGATAAATTTCGCCCATGCGCGCATCCATTGCCGCAATCACGCGCTGCGCCCCACTCGCCTCTGCCATTGCCAGTAAAGTAGAAATGCCGACCACGGGAACATCCCCACCAAACGCCAAACCTTGCGCCACGCTGCAAGCAATGCGCAAACCGGTAAACGAACCCGGCCCAGCGCCGAATGCGATGCAATCGAGTTGCTGCAATGCGATGCCTGCCTCGGCGAGTAATTTACTTACCTCAGGCAGCAACAATGACGAATGTTGTTGCAGTGCCAAGCATTCATATAGGCGCACATCGTCATCCGTCGTAATGGCGACGGATAAATATTCAGTAGAACTATCGAAGGCAAGTATTTTCATCTCAATATCAGTTTAATTGTTATCCGCGATCGTCTGATAAATACCTGGCCGAAACAGTTCCATGTAACGATCTGGGTTTTTCGCCGACCTAAAGCCAAAACGCTCATATAAACCATGCGCGTCTTTGGTGAATAAACAAAAGCGTCTCACACTTTGCAAATCCGGATGGGAGGCGACGCATTGCATCAGCCATTCTCCCAAGCCTTTGCCGCGATGCGCTTCGAGCACATAGACATCGCACAAATAAGCAAATGCAGTGCGGTCAGTGATAATACGCGCGAAACCCACTTGCTCTCGATCTTGATACAAACCGAAACAAAGTGAATATTCAATAGCTCGCGCGACAACTGGTTTAGCAATACCTTCGGCCCAGTAAGAACGGAATAAAAAAGCGTGAATGGCATCGACATCCAAAAGCGATGGGTTGGTGGAAACCAGATAATTTTCCTTGCGCCAACTATTCATAAAAATTCAATTTAATCAAATAGTTACAATCAGGCAGCGTTTTGATCCAACGCCACCTGCACAAAAAAATCTTTCACTTCCTGCAGACTACGCGTGCGTTTCATCGGCGGCAGACTTTGCCAGATGCGTTTGCCGTAAGGCTTGGACAACAAGCGCGGATCGCAAATCATCAACACACCACGATCGGCTTCATCGCGAATCAAGCGCCCCGCTCCTTGTTTCAAATTGATTACGGCGGCGGGTAATTGATATTCCATAAACGCATTGCGTCCGGCTTTGTTGATTTGCTCAATCCGCGCGGCAAGCACCGGATCGTCCGGCGGTGCGAACGGCAGTTTGTCGATCACCACCAAAGACAACGCATCGCCTTTGACATCGACTCCCTCCCAAAAACTTTGACTGGCAATCAAAACCGCA
>JBEEJL010000066.1:0-6506 GCA_041169175.1 Pseudomonadota bacterium
CCGAGCAGCGGCGACGCAGCGAAACCGCGAAAGCTAATGTCAGGTTGAAATGGGTTATTTTGTCCTGCACCTGCGGTGACACTGCCGCCGTTTTGATCAATAAAATCAGCGATACCCAGCGCTTTTTGTTTGCCTATTTTTTCAGCACCTGTGCTTTGCACATTGGCGGGTACTTTTTCCAACGGCACGCCAATACCGGGCAGCGGCGTGTTGCCGATGACTTCAATTTTTGGCGCTTCCAGCACCGAGGCCTTGTTAGGTGCGCTTTCTTCTGCGTGGGACGAATGGCAAATTACATTGGCAATGAGAACGGTGGTAATGACGCGATAGTTTTTCTGCATGATCTCAATTCAAGTTAACTAAATAATGAGCGATATTTTCGATGTCTTCTTCCGACAAGGTCTGCGCGACGCTGGTCATGTTACCGGCGTCATTGGTGCGCGTGCGCGCCTTGAAGGCTTTGAGTTGTTTCATCACGTAATCGGGATGTTGTCCGGCCACGCGCGGAATATCGTTCTGCCCAGTGAAGCCGCCGAGATGGCACATAGTGCATAAAGTTTCTTCTGATTTGGCTGCGCCTTTTTTCACTTTATCGCCATCGACTTTAAATGTCGTGCCTCTAGGTTTTTGCGCGGCGAAAAATTCGCCAAGATCGAGCATGTCTTGTTTGGATAAATCCACGGCCATCGGCGACATCGCGGGATCTTTGCGTTGTCCGCCTTTGAAATCTTTTAGCTGCAAATAAATATAGCGCGCAGTTTGTCCGGCCAAAATCGGAAAGGCGGTGATCTCAGAATCACCATTGACACCATGACAGGCTGCGCAGCTTTCCGCTTTTTTCCGCCCCGCCTCTACATCTGCGTGTGCTGAACATGTGATGAATAAACTTATCAGCAGAAAAAATTTTGTATATATACGCGCCATGGGGAATCCTTAAAAATTCAATATAATCAATTAGTTATAATATAAAACAATCTATTCCTCAAGTGACATTCTAACAAAAAAAACGACCGCCCTCGGCGGCCGTTTTAAGTTCAACGCTATATCAAGGCAAAGCGAATACAATCACGCTGTTGCCACGCTTGAAATCAAGCTGCGTGTTACCGCCCGCTGCGACGGCAACGTACTGCTTGCCGCCGACGGTGTAGGAAACCGCTGGCGCATTGACACCCGCGCCGCATTGGAATTCCCACAGCTTTTTACCATTGCGCGAATCGAAGGCTTTGAACAAACCATTGCCTTCGCCGTTGAACACCAAATTACCCGCTGTCGCCAACACGCCGCCGATCAAAGGTTGCTCGGTGTCGTAGGCCCACGCGATTTTGCCGGTGTCCACGTTAACTGCTGACAGACGTCCCCATTGTTTTTCTGCTGCAATGGTTTTGAACGCGCCACCAAGCCACAATTTACCGTTAGGATATTGCGAGGCTTCGACGTGATAGGTCATCGGCTGATGCAAGTTGGCTGCGTAAGCAAGACGGCTCTTAGGATCAAACGCCATTGGGCTCCACTCTACGCCGCCGTTCGCGCCGGGCAACATGCGCGCGCCGGTTGCAGTTGGCAATACCCACATATTTTCCTGCGGCACCATTGCTTCGGAGAAGCGCAACAACTCACCCGTCAAACGATTATGCACATACACATGGCCGGTCTTGCCACCGTGCATCACACCGGGAACCATATTGCCGTTTTTATCTTTCACGTCAGCTAATATTGGAGGACTCACCGCATCCAGATCCCATACATCGTGCGCCACGTATTGATAGTGCCACTTATAAGCGCCGGTATCGAGATCAACTGCAACGATGGAATCGGTGTAAAGATTATCGCCCGGACGTTCCGCGCCATATAAATCTGGCGAAGGATTACCGACGACGAAATACACCAATTTATTTTTGCGATCCACTGCCGGGGTCATCCACACACCGCCGCCTAGCGTCTGATAAAACTCGCCGCCTTTAGCGGCGAGGGTCGCTTTTTCAGCCGCGATGTCACGCTTCATATTGCGATTGGTTGCATCGTTCACCGCCCACACACCTTCATGCCCTTTTTCCGGAATGGTGTGGAAAGTCCACAACAGCGAGCCGGATTTAGCGTCATAGGCTTTCACAAATCCGCGTATGCCGTATTCACCACCGTTGGTACCGATCAACACTTTGCCATCGACTACCGTCGGCGCCATGGTTTCGCTATAACCTTTTTCCGGATCAGCGATTTCTTTTTCCCATACCAGTTTGCCGGTTTTCGCATCGATTGCCACGAGCTTGGCGTCGAGCGTGCCCATAAATAGCAGGCCGTCATAAGCCGCCACGCCACGGTTGTTCGGGCCGCAACAGAAGGTCGTGATCGGACCCATCTTGTGTTTGTAATGCCAGAATTCTTTGCCGGTGGTGGCATCGACGGCATACACATGGTTAAACGACGTGGTTAGAAACATTACGCCATTGACGATCAGCGGCGCAGTTTCCATCGACTCCATTACAGCCGTCTGAAAAATAAACGCGGGCTTGAGTTTGGCAACGTTGTCGGCATTGATTTGCGTGGCGGCGTAATAACGCGCTTGCGTGTAATCGCCGTTGGAATGCAACCAATTGTTGCCGTCACCGAGCGATGCATCCAACATGCTTTGCGAAACCGGCGTTAAACTCGACGACATGGGCGCGCCAGCGGTAGTAGATGTATTCTGAATTTCCTGGGCCGATGCCATGGATGCCAGACTGGCTAATGACAATGTCAGTAGTAGCTTGGAAATACGCAAGTGCTTGTTCATGAAAACCTCCTGAAGTTTGATATTATTAAAGCGTTGTCACGGCAAGTGCTGGTAAACCTGATTGCTGCAATTGAGTATAGGCAAGCCAAAGCGCGCTTTACAAGTTTTATTTTGAATCTTTTTATTTCACCATGAGGTCTGCATGAAAATCAGTAAATTGCGTCTAATTTTTACAGCCATTTTGCTGCTGTGCGGAATATTTCCCACCCTCGCAGAATCAGACAATCTTAGCCTGAACGCGCACTTATTAGTCTCAGCAAAAAATAGCGATGATGCTGCGGTGTTGCGCGCGCTGGAGCGAGGCGCAGCGATCAATTCGCGCAATCGCTTAGGCGATAGCGCTTTGTTACTGGCGATAAAAAAGGGGCGCGACGCGTTGGCTTTGCAGTTGTTGGAAAAAGGCGCAGACGCCAATCTCGCTAACGTCGCAGGCGTCACGCCGCTGATGGCCGCTGCTTATGAAGGACGCGACGCAATTGCCGAAAAATTACTCGCGTTAAACGCCAATATTCACGCCGTTGATCGCATTCAAAAAACCGCCATGATTTACGCAGCGGGCCGAGGCAAAACGTTTATCGCGGAAAAATTATTAACAGCAGGCGTCAAAGCCGACGCGGTGTATGAGAATAAATTAACAGCGTTGATGTGGGCAGCGGGACAAGGCCACACTGATACCACGCGATTATTATTGACACGCGGCGCAGAGGTGAATGCAAAAGATGACCGCACCAAAACCGCGCTGGCGATGGCACGAGAAGCAGGCCATACGGAGATAACAAAAATATTAGTTGATGCGGGCGCAACGGAATAAAAGCAGATAGTTTGTTCACGATGCAGTTATGTTCCCCCCTCCTTTTTTTGCAAAATGGCGGCTCATGTTCACCCCTCTACAAAATTGGACTCATGTTCCCCCCCTTTGCAAAAGGGGGAGACTTTCACTGTTTGAGTTGAGGAGCGGAAACGTATGCTTTATACGTTGAGCACCGGAGGCTCAAAATCGACCCGCGCAGTAGTTTTACAACATGCTGCTAAGGCAGCATGCGCTGCATCACCGTGTCTTTATCAAACAACCAATGTTTCAGCGCAGCAGCTATATGAATCAGAATAACCGCGATCATCACGTTGCCAGTAATTGAATGCGCTTCATTAAAAATTTTATAAATACTTTTATCTGCCGGCCCCCACGGGGCGATCTGATAACCAAAAAATTTAATGCCGTATTTAGTAAAGTTAGACGCGATATAGCCTGTTAGCGGCAACAAAATCATGCCTGCATACAATAAATGATGGCTGGCTTTGGCAGCGATGCGCTCCCAATTCGACATCGGCGGCAACGCGGGCGGGGAATTTTTTAATCGCACTGCGATACGCCACAAAATAAACAATGCGATCACCAGACCAATGGATTTATGCAGATTAAAAAAGTACGCGCGCTCAGGCGTGTCTTTGGGAATATCGCCCATCCACACACCTAAGCCGATTTGGCCGATGAGCGCAATCGCCAACAGCCAATGTAACAACATGGCGATCGGCTGATATTTTTTTATTTCACTCATTTAATTACCACGCCCCAGGGTAATTCGCCGACAGCTATCTCATTGATTATATTAAGATTTTCCGTGTCGATAACCGACGCGGAATTGGACCGTCCATTGGCGACATACAATTTTTTTCCATCCGGCGTTATCGCCATATTCCACGGACGTTTACCGACTGGAATGGTCGAAGTGGCTTGATTTGTCGCCACGTCTATCACCGACACCGTGCCGTCTTTGCCGTTGGAAATAAATACGCGCTTGCCGTCCGGCGCCACCGTTACGCCATTAGAAAAATTGCCGGCCGGTATTGTCGCAACCACTTTTTTTGTTTTCACATCGATAGCATAAACCGTATTTGCCAGCTCACATGCCACATAAGCCAACTTGCCATCCGGCGTGAAGCCGATGCCGCGCGGACGCTTACCGACGCTAATCGCCGCAACCTGCTTTCGCTTTTTTACGTCGATGACGTCCACTTGTTCGGCTTCTTCGGCGCTGACATAGACCCATTTACCATCGGGACTGAACACTGCGTGCTCAGGATTTTCACCTTTGGTTTTTACATTAAATATTCGCTTGCCGGTTTTGGTGTTGATGAAGGCGACGCTATTGGTTTTTTCTACTGCTGCGATGACCCACATACCATCTTTGGAAATACCGACACCTTCGGGTGATTCGCCCAAATCAATTTTGCTGGTCGCTTCGCGCTTATCCAAATCAATTACGACTAACGCATTATTGGGTTGATCCGATACATATAATTTTTTTCCATCCACCGACACGGCCAAACCGCGCGGCTTATCACCCGCTTTGATTTCGCCGACCACACTGTCCGTCTCAATGTCTATCACGGACACCGTGCCGGTTTTCTCATTCGGCACGTAGGCAAACGGCGCAGCCTGAACCGCGAGGGAGAAGAACGAAAGGGAAGCCACGAGACCATAAAAATTATTCTTAAAAATCATATACATAATCCTTAGCTAATTTCGTATCAGAAAAAAATAAAAGCCTTACCAGTAATTCACACCATGTCATCTTACTTTGACTATAGTCTGATATGTTATAATTCCTTATTATGCTTTGCGTATGTAACACTCCGATTAACCACTACTGAAATCTTTTCATCATGGCCCAATCAGCAAAAGCAACCGCTACTAAATCCACATTCACTCCTTATGAACCGAAAAAGGGTGAAGCCTATATGAGCGCCAAGCAACTCGCGCACTTTCGCAAATTGCTCAGCGACTGGAAAACCGAATTGTCGCACGACATCGATCGCACAGTACACACCATGCAAGATGAAGCGACCATTTACGCCGACCCGAATGACCGCGCCACGCAAGAAACCGACATGGCGCTGGAGCTACGCAACCGCGACCGCGAACGTAAGTTGATCAAAAAAATCGACGAGACCATTTCCAAAATCGAAGCGGACGAATACGGCTACTGCGAAAAGTGCGGTGTCGAAATCGGCCTCAAGCGCCTCGAAGCACGCCCTACTGCAACCCAATGTATAGACTGCAAAACCTTGGATGAGTTGCGCGAGCGCCAAGTTGCCAAGTAAGCTTAATTGAGCGCAATAAAAAAACGGCAGCAACGGCTGCCGTTTCTGTTTGCGTAATCCGCTCAAATTACAAAACGCTTTAACTCACGTTCAAACTTCGGTATCAATTTTTTGATGCCGCCACGGCTCGGATGAATCTCATCTTGCCAATCGGCAGCCGTCAAAGTGCCGGCGGTCGGCACGACTATAAATAAATCATCCTCCAGCGCAGCCAGTGTAGCGATAAAGCGGTCGATCAAAATACGCGTAATGCCGATGTGTAAATGCGGCGGTACTTGCGCATGGTCTAATCTAGTCTTTACCCACGAGCCGAACCAGAATACGCCTTTGTCTGATGGAATCGCATAATCGTATTGGTGGGTAATGATCGGCACACCGGGACGATGGCGATCGCGTAGCGCAATCAGTTCACGATACGCATCGGCTATGCGCGCAAACTCTGCATCAACTGTTGCTTGACGAAAACAAGCCGCTGCGCTGGTTTTCGCGCTGCAGTCGGGCTCCAGCATTGTCAGTAAATTACCGATGAAATCATTACCGCCACCGGAAAATAAAATTGCTTTTATTTTTACATAACCACGCATATTATTAATTAAACGCTGACGACTCTTGCCTTGCAAAATATTCACAATCC
>JBEEJL010000067.1:0-4060 GCA_041169175.1 Pseudomonadota bacterium
CGTCGAAGTGAAACCCGGCCAAGTCGTCATGCTGGAAAATTGCCGTATGAATAAAGGCGAGAAAAAAAATGACGACGCGCTGGCACAAAAAATGGCCAAGCTGTGCGACGTGTATGTGAACGACGCATTCGGTACCTCGCATCGCGCCGAAGCAACGACGCATGGCATGGCGAAATTTGCGCCCATCGCTTGTGCAGGCCCATTATTAGCAGCAGAACTCGACGCACTCGGCAAAGCCTTGCACGCTCCTGCGCATCCGCTGGTCGCCATTGTTGCGGGTTCCAAAGTTTCCACCAAGTTAACCATACTTAAATCGCTGGCAGAAAAAGTTGATAACCTGATCGTCGGCGGCGGCATCGCCAACACTTTCATGCTCGCTGCCGGACTAAAAATCGGCAAATCATTAGCGGAAGCCGATTTGGTCAACGAAGCCAAAGTGATTATCGACATGATGGCGAAACGCGGCGCATCGGTGCCGATTCCGGTGGATGTGGTGTGCGCGAAAGAATTTGCCGCTACAGCGACTGCGACAATTAAAGATGCTAACCAAGTGGCTGACGATGATTTGATTCTCGACATCGGCCCGAAAACGTCTGCGATGCTTGCGCAACAACTCGCCAAAGCCGGAACGATAGTATGGAACGGCCCGGTCGGCGTCTTCGAGTTTGACCAATTCGGCCACGGCACCAAAACTATTGCGCTGGCAATTGCCGAGTCAAAAGCCTTTTCCATCGCCGGCGGCGGCGACACTGTCGCGGCGATTGCCAAATACGGCATCGAAAAACAAATCGGCTATATCTCCACTGGCGGCGGCGCGTTCCTCGAATTTCTCGAAGGTAAGAAATTACCCGCAGTGGAAATTCTCGAAGCGCGCGCCAAAAACTAAAAGAAAGCTTTCATGCTACGTAAAACCAAAATCGTCGCCACGCTCGGCCCCGCATCTAATGACCGTAGCGTACTGGAAAAAATGATCATCGCCGGTGTTGATGTGGTGCGCATGAATTTTTCTCATGGCGTAAAAGAAGACCACATTGCGCGCGCCGAACTGGTTCGCACGATTGCGAAAGAGCAGGGGCGCACGGTTGGCGTATTGGCTGATTTGCAGGGGCCGAAAATCCGTGTGGGCAAATTCGCTGACGGCAAGATTACGCTCAAAAGCGGCGATGCTTTTATTCTCGACGCGGCTTGCGCGTTGGGTAATCAGCAGCGCGTAGGCCTGGATTACAAAGAATTGCCCAACGACGTCGTCGTCGGTGACACGCTGTTACTGGATGATGGTTTGATTACTATGATCGTGAAGTCGGTAAAGGGCGCAGAAATACATACTGCAGTGGAACACGGCGGCGTGCTGAAAAATAATAAAGGTATCAACCGTAAAGGCGGCGGGCTGACCGCGCCGGCGTTGACCGAAAAAGATATGGAAGACATCAAGACGGCAGCATTTATTAAAGCCGATTTTATCGCCGTGTCGTTTCCGCGCTCGGGTGCCGATATGGATCTGGCGCGCGACTTGATGAACAAGGCTGGCGGTAAAAGCCAGCTGGTGGCAAAAATTGAACGCGCCGAAGCGATACCTGCATTGGATGATATTCTCGATGCCAGCGACGGCATCATGGTGGCGCGTGGCGATTTGGCGGTAGAAGTTGGCGATGCGGCCGTGCCCGGCTTGCAGAAAAAAATGATTAAGGCTGCGCGCGCAAAAAATAAATTCGTCATTACTGCAACGCAAATGATGGAATCGATGATCGCCAGTCCGATTCCCACGCGTGCTGAAGTGTCCGACGTAGCAAACGCCGTGCTCGACGGCACCGATGCCGTCATGTTGTCAGCGGAAACGGCAGCGGGTTCATTTCCGGTGCAAGCGATTGCGGCAATGGCGCGTGTGTGCCTGGAGGCAGAAAAAGAACACGCCCCGACGCAGGATCGCCGTCATGGCATCACCGGCAAAAATCAAATGGAAAGTTCAATCGCTAATGCCGTAGTCTTCACCGCCAGCAACATGGAAATCAAAGCGGTCGCTGCGCTAACGCAATCCGGCATGACGGCACTGTTGGTTTCGCGCATGAATATTACCGCGCCGATTTATGCGCTGACGCCACTGACCGAGACTCGTCGTAAAGTGACTTTGTTTCGCGGTGTTTATCCAGTGCGCTTTGCGCAAAAATCGGTTGATCCGGAAGTAGTGCTTTACGCCGCAGAAGATGAACTCAAGCGCGAAGGCGCGGTGCAAGATGGCGACTACATTATTATTACGATAGGCGAGCCAATCGGAAAAGCAGGCGGTACGAATACAATGAAAATTGTAAAAGTCGGCGAGCATCGAGGCGCGTAATTTGAAGGATGAAGGCGGAAGGATGAGGGGTGAGGGATGAGGGATGAAAAAAGAACCCCCTTGATTTTCTCTGTGCCCCTGTGGTGAAAAGTATTTATTTGTAACTATTTGATTTAATTGAATAATTAGGAGATATCATGGCACTCGTTTCAATGCGTCAACTGCTCGATCATGCAGCGGAAAATAGCTACGGCTTGCCTGCATTCAATGTCAACAATCTGGAACAAATTCAAGCCATCATGCAAGCGGCCGATGAATTAAATAGCCCAGTGATCATGCAAGCGAGTGCTGGCGCGCGCAAATATGCGGGTGAGCCGTTTTTGCGCCATCTCATCGAAGCGGCGATCGAAAGCTATCCGCACATTCCCGTTGTCATGCATCAGGATCACGGTCAATCACCAGCGGTTTGCCTGACGGCAATTCGCAGCGGATTTTCCAGTGTGATGATGGACGGCTCGCTCATGGCCGACGGCAAAACTATCGCCAGCTATGATTACAACGTCGATGTCACACGCAAAGTGGTCGAGATGTCGCATGCGCTCGGCATCACGGTCGAAGGCGAGCTCGGCTGTTTAGGCTCGCTGGAAACCATGAAGGGCGACAAAGAAGATGGTCATGGCACCGATGCGACGATGACGCGAGAAATGTTATTGACCGATCCTGAGCAAGCGGCCGACTTTGTCAATAAAACCCAATGCGATGCGCTGGCGATTGCCATCGGCACTTCACACGGCGCATATAAATTTACGCGCAAACCGACGGGCGATATTCTGGCGATGGAGCGAATCAAGGAAATTCACAAACGTATTCCGAATACGCATCTGGTGATGCATGGTTCGTCGAGCGTGCCGCAGGATTTACTCAAAATCATCCGCGACAATGGCGGCGACATGAAAGAAACCTACGGCGTGCCGGTAGAGGAAATTCAACTCGGCATCAAACACGGCGTGCGCAAAATCAATATCGACACCGATATTCGTTTAGCCATGACCGCCGCGATTCGCAAATATTTGGTAGAAAACCCGAGTAAGTTCGACCCGCGTGATTACCTCAAGCCCGCGACGGCTGCAGCGAAAGAAATCTGCAAACAGCGTTACCAACAATTCGGCTCGGCCGGACAAGCATCGAAAATCAAAGTCATGCCGCTGTATTCGATTGCGGAAAGATATAGCAAAGGCGAATTGAAAGCGGTAGTGAACTGAGTTTTTTGATAAGAATTAATTATAGAAATTATTCGAAGAATGAAGTCCCTTCCCCCTTGACGGGGGAAGGTTAGGATGGGGTGTTGGTGCAGGCTGAACACAAACCCATCCCCACCCTAACCCTCCCCTTGAAGGGGAGGGGACGAAGGAAAAAATGCACCGGATTGACCCCACCCCATCCCTCTCATTATAGGGAAGGGAATGTTTTTAAGGACTTTTGTGTTTAACTCCAATATTAAATCATTATCTTTACTCAATCGCGGCAAAGTACGCGACCTGTACGCCGTCAACTCCAAACATTTACTGATCGTGACAACAGATCGTCTCTCAGCATTTGACGTCGTGTTGCCAACGCCGATTCCCGATAAAGGAAAAATCCTCACGGAGATGGCGGCATTCTGGTTCAAAAAACTCGAACATATTATTCCGAATCAACTCACCGGCATCGCGCCGGAGAGCGTGGTGAAGGCAGAAGAAGCGGACCAAGTGACGGGCCGCGCGATTGTAGTAAAGCGCCTCAAGCCAC
>JBEEJL010000068.1:0-12462 GCA_041169175.1 Pseudomonadota bacterium
CCGGACATCAGCCCGCGCAATACTTCCGCCAGTTTGGTTGCTTCGGCATTACGTAAATAAACCACATGGATATTGCCGGTAGCCGCAGTCGGAATGTCCATTCCCGCAACCAGCGCGCGAATGCGGCTGACGACGCTGGGATTATCCGAACGCACTAATAAGCTGTTGGTACGCGGATCAACGCTGACCAGAATTCTGGGCGATACGCCTGGAATATTCGGCGCGGCGGTTTCCGGCATTACGCGCGTAATCAGGCTGCCAATATCGACAGCGGAGGCATATTCCAGCTTGATGGTTTGCACATCGCCGCCGGCCGGTACGTCAATAGCCGCGATGATTTTTAATAGACGACGAATATTTTCCGCGTAATCGGTGATCACCAAGGTGTTGTTATTCGGGTAGGCGGCAATGACGTTATTTGGGGTGATGAGCGGGCGCAGAACCGGCAATAGTTGCGCGGCGGATTCGTATTGCAATTGATAAACCTGCGTGACGATACGGTCGCCGCGACCACGCACGTCTTTGCCTTCGTTGGTCAAGCTGTTGTTCAATTTAGCATCAGCCTCGGGCACGATTTTGGTGAAACCGTTTTCCTCCACCACGGCAAAACCTTGCAAACGTAGAGCGGAAAGCAGCGTGGGATAAACTAAATCTTTCGGCACTGGGCCGTTGGAGACGATGTTGATGGTGCCATTCACGCGCGGATCGAGAATGAAATTTTTATTGGTGATAATGCCGACCGTTTTAACGACCGACTGAATGTCGGCATTAACGAAGTTGAGTGTAATCGGCTCGGCTCTAGCGCCTGCTGAGAAGCAAGCAGCATACGCGCATGCCAGCATAAGCCACAGTTTGCGTTTAAAAGTCACGCACAGCTCCCTAGGGAAATATTCATAGAAAACCAATCACTTGTTATAAGTATTAGAAGAAGCAAAATACCATGGGCAGGGCTGTTGCACAAGGAAAACTGCCGCAATTCTGCTCCGTGTAAAAAATAATTATTAATTAAATCAATAAGTTACATAATTTATGTTAAGTAAATTATTTAAACTGATTATTGCTGTACTGAGTAACTCAAATTAAGCGGTTTTCCGCCTCGACTGCCGTCGAGGGTAATTTGCGCGGTGGTCGCAAATTGCGCATACAGCTTGGACAAATCCGCCATCGTATTGACTGCTTGTCCATTTACCTGCCGCACCACATCGCCTTGTGTCAGCCCAAGGCGCTCGGCCAAGCTTCCCGGCGGGACATCTTCAAGCAACATACCGCCGCCAGTGGCGGGCGATAATTTGCCGAGGTTGGTCAGTTGTTTCGGATCTTGCAAAGATTGGGTCAATTCGCCGCGAGAAAAAGTGAAGTTATTCGGTGTGCCGGAAGGCACTTTCAGTTTGAATTGGCTGGCCTGTTGACCTAAGGTTCTGGCCGAAGCGGTATTCAGCACCTGGCCTTTTTCATCCAGATTAATGCGCTCGAGCGCGCCATTACGTTTAACCAAAATATAAGTCGGCTTGACCGATTCCAAAATTGCGCCGGCCACAATTTCAGCCCCTGATTTCACCGATTCGTCTTTGCTGCCCGTATTCACAATCGCGAATGAAGGCAAAATGCCTTCTGAAGCAAACACGCCGCGTAGTTTCACGTTGAGATTGCTGACGACTGCTTCTACAGCCGGTTTGTTCAGCGCGACTTGGCCAAACAAATGCGCGTTAATGGCTGCGTCAGCGGCAGATTGCGGATTTATTGCACTCGTCGTAGTAATGGGCCTGGCCGCTTCCTGCGGCCTCGCATAGGCGAGAAAAATCCACGCCCAATGCGCCAACAACCAGGCGAATAATCCGACCAACAATAAAATAGCCAGCGGCAAGCCGAATTTATCCAGCGCTGCGCGGGGTGAATCAGGAAAAAAAGTTGTCGTTGCCATGTTAAAAAGACTGATTAAAGATACGATGGTTCAATTATAGCATTCGGCGCGCATGAAATATGAACCTAAGCTTTCGGGAAATGAGTGACTTAGTCGGCAGAATAAGCAAAATCTGACAGCGTTAATGCAGCACACGACTCGGGTCATCGGCTTCGCTAATTGTTTGCAGCGGTGAAGGTGAGGCGTGATGCAGAATCATGCGCCAACCTTTGTCGCTGCGCATATAGACATTGGTGGCTAATATCGGGTGAGTGGATTCTTCGCCGCTTTCCAGTCTGGCGTGTTCCAGCACGATGTGAATCGACAGCATCAGGCCCGTGTAAGTGTGATGTGGTGTGACGCGAAAGCGTAATTTTTGTCCGTTGTTAAAAATCCCGCGCCAGCTTTCGCGCACGGCTTCGTATCCCGCAATCGGCGCGCCTTGCGGGTGGATGCATACCACGTCTTCTTCGCTCGACCACACTGCCATCATCGCGTCGGCATCGATTTGCTCGAACGCTTCATAAAACGCCGCTTCGGCTTCCTGTGGTGTGGAATAGAATTTAGTCTTCATGGCTTTCGTTTGCCGCGACATATTAAAACAGAGTATAGCAGGCAGAACATTGATTATTAAGCTTTTTTTGATTGGCCGATATCGATTATAATATGATCATAATAAGGAAACCATTTTCGCTTATTGTGTCCAAATATCATCAGATCAAATTATTTTCCAAGACAGGAGTATTCGACATGAAGCTAAACGTTAACGGACAAACTAAAGACGCAGACGTCGCAGCAGACACACCACTTTTATGGGTGTTACGCGATTCACTCAATATGACGGGTACTAAATACGGTTGCGGCATGGCACTGTGCGGCGCTTGTACCGTGCATATCGACGGTAGTCCGGTGCGTTCGTGTAGCACGCCCGTGTCGGCGGCGGAAGGTAAAAAAATTACCACTATTGAGGCAGTTGGCGTCAGCGCGGCGGGCAAAGCGGTGCAAGCAGCCTGGCAAAATATTGACGTGCCGCAATGCGGCTACTGCCAATCAGGGCAGATCATGAGCGCGACGGCGCTGCTGACCAAGACACCCAAGCCAACCGACGCGGATATCGACGCGGCGATGAGCGGCAATATCTGCCGCTGCGGTACTTACAATCGCGTGCGCGCGGCGATACATGAAGCCGCCGGAAAGTTGGGAGGCTGAGATGAAAATACTTAATCGAACATACAACGATAGCCGCCGTACATTTCTAAAATCCTCTGCTGCACTCGGCGGCGGTTTGATGCTGGAACTGTCATTGTCGCTCAATGCGTTGGCAGATACGACGGGCAGCAAAACCTTTTCACCCAATGCATGGTTGCGCATTTCACCCGACAATATCGTCACGGTGATCGTGGATAAATCTGAAATGGGTCAGGGCGTTTATACCTCGATGCCGATGCTGATTGCCGAAGAGCTGGACGCCGATTGGCCCAAAGTAAAAATGGAATCTGCGCCGGCAGCAAAAGAGTATTTCCATCCTTGGTTCGGCATACAAGGTACCGGCGGCTCCACTTCTGTGCGCGCCATGTGGAAGCCTTTGCGTGAAGCGGGCGCGGCCGCACGCGCCATGCTGGTCAGCGCAGCCGCGCAGGAATGGAAAGTGGATGCGGCAACATTGCGCACGGAAAACAGTTTTGTCATCGCGCCGGATGGTAAAAAATTAAGCTATGGGCAACTGGCCGATAAAGCCGCGTTGATGCCGGTGCCGAAAGAACCCAAACTCAAAGACCCGAAAGAATTCAAAATTATCGGCAAGGCTACCAAGCGCCTCGACACGCCGGAAAAAATTAACGGCACGGCGCAATTCGGTATCGATGCGAAATTGCCCGGTTTGTTGACCGCAGTGGTGGCACGTTCGCCCGTGGTCGGCGGCAAGATGCTGAGTTTTAACGCCGACAAGGCCAAAGCGATTAAAGGCGTGCGCGCGGTGATGGCGGTGAAAAATCCGACTGCTGAAGGCGTAGCCGTGCTCGCAGATAATTTCTGGGCGGCGAAACAAGGCCGCGATGCGCTGGAAGTAAAATGGGATGAAGGCAGCAACGCGAAATTGAATTCAGCCGATTTATTAAAAACCATGACTGCGCTAGCGCAGGCAAAAACTGGCGAAGTGAAAACAGCCAAAAAAGAAGGCGATGTCGCCACAGCGAAATCGGCGAAGACTATTGAAGCCACTTACAGCGTACCGTATCTGGCGCACGCCGCGATGGAGCCGATGAATTGCACCGCATGGGTGAAGTCTGATAGTTGCGAGTTATGGGTGGGCAGCCAAACGCAAACCGTCGATCAAATGGTCGCTGCGCAAATCACCGGCTTGCCGCCCGAAAAAGTCAAAGTGAACACGATGTTGTTGGGTGGCGGCTTCGGTCGTCGTTTCGCGCCGGATTTTGTTGTCGAAGCGGTAACTTTATCCAAGGCGGCCAACGCACCGGTCAAAGTGGTCTATACGCGCGAAGACGACACCAAAGGTTTTTATTATAGACCTGCAGCGGTGTGTCATATGCGCGGCGGGTTGGATGCCAACGGCGCGCCGACTCTGATTTATGCGCGCACCGCCTGCGATTCCCTCGCTGACGGCTCGGGCTTTGAAAGCGCGTTGGTGAATAAAGAAGGCATCGATACCACGGCTGTGGAAGGTTTAGCCGAAATGCCCTACGCCGTCGCCAACAAACAAACCGATTGGGCGCGACATTCGCCCGGCGTGCGCACCTGGTTCTGGCGCTCGGTTGGTAACACGCAAAATATTTTCTTTGCCGAAAGTTTTATCGACGAGCTGGCCAGCGCTGCCGGTAAAGATCCCTACGAATATCGACGTGCATTGATGGATAAACATCCGCGCCATAAAGCGGTGCTCGAACTCGCGGCACAAAAAGCTGGTTGGGGCACGCCCTTGCCAGCAGGTCGTGCGCGCGGTATTGCGGTGGCCGAATCATTCGGCAGCTATGTGGCGGAAGTCGCGGAAGTGTCGATAGAAAATGGCAAGCCAAAAATTCATCGCGTTGTGATCGCGGCTGACGTTGGCATGGTGGTGAATCCCGATACGGTCGTCGCGCAAATGGAAGGTGCGATGGTGTATGGATTGACGGCTGCGTTATACGGCGATATTTCGTTCAAGGATGGTAAGGTCGAGCAAAATAATTTTCACGATTATCAAATGTTGCGCATGAATGAAATGCCCAAAGTTGAAGTGCATTTGGTCAAAAGCGCTGAAGCGCCCGGCGGCGGCGGCGAACCCGGCACGCCGCCGATTGCGCCAGCGGTGACGAATGCCTTATTCAAATTGACCGGCAAACGTATTCGTACGCTGCCCATAAAGGTATAAAAAGTTTAATATAATCAAATAGATATAATTAATCAATATTCTGAATTTTGGATTAAAAATTGCGTGCGATTTAATTCGCTAAGCTGCTAATTGGGGGAATTCATGATTACCGGAATCCTGCTGGCTGCTGGTTATGCCACGCGCTTCGGTGGCAATAAGCTTATGCACGAAATACAGGGCGTGCCGATGGGCGTATTGGCCGCGCGCAATATGCGTACTGCGTTAAAGCATGTTGTCGCGGTCATTCATCCCGGTGACGAGCGTTTACGTGCTGCCTTATTGGCAGAAAATATTGAAGTCGTAGTCTGCGACAACGCCGACGAAGGAATGGGCGCGAGCTTGGCCTGTGGCGTGCGCGCAGCGAAAGACGCCAGCGGGTGGGTCATCGCGCTCGGCGATATGCCTTATATCCAGCCAGATACTATGTTTGATGTGGCCGAGCAAGTCGCCCAAGGCGCAGTGATAGTCGCGCCAGAATATTCAGGCACGCGCGGACATCCGGTTGGATTTATCAAGCAATTCGGCCCGGAACTGATGGCCTCGCGCGGCGACACGGGTGCGCGCGATTTGCTCAAACGTTATACCTCGTTGATAGTAAGAATTCAGACTCACGATCGCGGCATTTTGCGTGACATTGATACGGCAGAAGACTTGATGACTATTTAGTCTTGCCAGTTTCTCGTAACACTTCCAGTACCATTTCGGCTGACAAATTATTCATGCAATTAAAATGTCCCAGCGGACACTCGCGCTTGAAGCAAGGGCTGCATTCAAGCTTTAACGAAATCACTTTGGCTTGGTCTGATAGCGGCGGCGTGAAGCCGGGCGAAGTCGAGCCGAATAGTGCTGCCGTGGGTTTATCCAGCGCGGCGGCGAGATGCATTAAACCGGAATCATTGCTCACCACTTTTTCACTCGCGCTGATAAGATCAATGACTTCGCCAAGATTGGTTTTGCCGGTGAGGTCGATACAAATACCGCCACTTGCTGCTTGAATTTCTGCACCCAGTGGCGCTTCTTTTGCCGAACCCAAAATCCACACTTGATAATTCTGCGCGATTAATTTTTTTGCCAGCTCGCCGAAATGTTTTGTTGGCCAACGCTTGGCCGGGCCGTATTCTGCGCCGGGGCAAAACGCGATGGCGGGTTTATCACCATGCAGATTAAATTTCTTTAACGTCGTTGATCGCATTTCGTTGGTGACTTGCAGAGCAGGGCGCTCGACCGGGCGTTGCAGACTTTCTGAGGGCGATTGGGCCAGTATGGCGAAGCGTTCCACCATCAACGGTAATGTTTGCTCGTCGAGCTTATGCATGACGTTGATTAAGCCATAGCGCGCTTCACCTTTGAAGCCGATGCGTTTGGGGATGCCAGCGAAAAACGGAATCAGCGCCGATTTAAGCGAATTCGGTAACACGTAGGCAGCAGAATATTTTTTCGCGCGCAATTGCTTGCCTAAGGCGCGCCGAGCACCGAGTTGCAATGCGCCGTGACCGAACGGATTGGCAATGACGTCGCTCACTTGCGGCATGCGCGCCAGTAGCGGCGCAACCCATGCGGGCGCGAATACATCAATTTGTGTAGCGGGGTTTTGTTGCTTGAGGCGCATCAACAAAGATTGCACCATAACCATGTCGCCAATCCATGATGGCGCGACGATAAGAATTTTTTGCGCCGAAGCGGGCAAAATATTTAGTGCCCGCCGACCGGCAGTCCGCCTTGCAATTTATAGCGCGTGCCGCAGTACGGGCACAAAGCCTCGCCGGTTTGTTCGATTGGCAAATATACGCGCGGATGCGTGTTCCATAATTTCATCGACGGCATCGGACAATGCAATGGCAAGTCGATGGTGGTGACATCGACATGACGCTGATTGAGTTCTTTTGGTTCGGCTTTGGCTGTCATAAAATATTCAATTAAATCAAACAGTTACTTATTAACCGGTGTGAGCCAGTGGTGATATTTTTTGTTACGTCCGTTGACGATATCGAAGAATGCTGTTTGTAGTTTTTCTGTAATCGGTCCGCGGTTGCCATCGCCGATTGTGCGATTGTCGAGTTCGCGAATCGGCGTGACTTCGGCTGCCGTGCCGGTGAAGAAGGCTTCGTCGGCGATGTAAATATCATCGCGTGTCAGCTTGCGCGCTTCGACATAAATGCCGAGGTCCTGGCAAATCGATTGAATCGAACGCCAAGTAATGCCGTCGAGTGCCGAGGTGAGTTCTGGAGTAAACACTTTGCCATCGCGCACGATGAAAATATTTTCGCCTGCGCCTTCCGCAACATAACCTTCTACGTCAAGCAACAAGGCTTCGTCGTAACCGTCTTTGGTAGCTTCGAGATTGGCGAGGATGGAGTTGGCGTAAGTCGAGGCGACTTTGGCGCGCGCCATGGTGACGTTGACGTGATGACGTGCGAAGGATGAAGTCTTGACGCGGATGCCCTTGGTCAAACCATCTTCACCGAGGTAAGCACCCCACGGCCAGGCGGCGATGGCGACATGCACTTTGGCGCCGATGGGCGACACGCCCATTTTTTCCGAGCCGTAAAACGCCAGCGGGCGCAAATAACAGCTTTCCAATTTGTTCGCGCGCACCACTTCGCATTGCGCATCCATCAGCGTTTGTTTGGAGTAGGGAATATCCATCATATAAATCTTGCCCGAATTGAGCAGGCGTTGAGTATGTTCAGCCAGACGGAAAATCGCGGTGCCGATGTCGCCTTTATACGCGCGCACGCCCTCGAATACGGCGAGGCCGTAATGCAAAGAGTGGGTGAGGACGTGGGTGTTAGCGTCGCGCCAATCAACCAGCTTACCGTCGTACCAAATAAACCCATCGCGATCTGACATTGACATAAAATAACCCCGGAGCTAAAAATCAAAGATGTGATTATAAACCAAACTGCTTGCAGGAAAATATGAATCCAGCCGAAACCAAAATACAAGCCGTAGTGTTCGATGCTTACGGTACATTGTTCGACGTACATTCAGTGATTGCGTTGTGCGAAGAGTTATTCCCCGGCAAGGGAGCGCAGCTCAGTCAGCTATGGCGCGCCAAGCAACTGGAATATTCGTGGCAGCGCAGCTTGATGCAGCGCTATGAAGATTTCTGGACGCTGACGCAGGATGGATTGGCGTTCGCCTGTGAAGCGCTAAAGCTCAATTGTTCTGCCGCACAAACCGCGAAACTCATGGACGCTTATTTGCATCTCAAGCCGTATGCCGAAGTGGCGGAAGTTTTACCTAGTTTGAAACATTTGCCGCTGGCGATTCTGTCCAACGGCTCGCCTGCGATGCTGGAACCTTTGGTGCGCAACGCGGGCATGCAGGATTTGTTTGCGCATGTGATCAGCGTCGATTCATTACGTTGCTTCAAGCCTGATCCGCGCGTCTATCAATTAGCCGTCGATAAACTAAGCGTGCCGAAATCATCCATCGCCTTCGTATCGTCAAACGGTTGGGACATCGCGGGTTGTGGCGCCTTCGGATTCCGGCCAATTTGGGTCAACCGTGGCGGACAGCCGCTAGAAAGATTAGGCGTACAGCCGATGGCGACCATAACTAATTTGGTGGATTTGCCAAAATATGTGTCGTAATTAAACGCACAGCAATTCAGCGTAAAATGTTTTCATCAATCAAGGCGATTTAACCAGACTCTTTGCGCATGAACGACCGAAGAAAAAAATTCCCTGTACAAGATTCCAGCCCAGCGTTAAGTTTCGAGGCCGAGGACGACAAGCTCAATCACGATCTGCTGATTTTCGCGGCGGGTTTGATGATGATTCCGCCCGTGTTGTGGCTGGCCATTTATTGGGCGTTCGGCCAAAAACTGCCTACCTTGCTGCCGCTAATTTACCAAGCACTGTCTGGTTTGTCGCTGCTGCTTTATTCCTGGCGTAAAAATTTTGAATTGCTGCGCACTTTTCAGCTTAGCCTATTTTTATTTTTCCCCTTTGTCATGCACTGGTCCATTGGTGATTTCGTCAGTAGTAGCGGCGTCGCGCTATGGGCGATCATGGCGCCTATCGGTGCGCTGATTTTTCACGGGCGGCGCGAATCAATGCCGTGGTTTGTCGCGTTTGTCGTTTTTACTGCCATGTCCGGCGTATTCGATTTTTTTCTCGCGGATATGCAGCCGTCTCGCATTCCTATGCGCACCATTGCAGTTTTTTTTGTGCTCAACTTCGCCGCCATTTCGGCGATTGTGTACGTCTTATTCCGTCACTTTGCCGACGAGAAATCCAAAGCGCGCGCCTTACTTAAACAAGAACATCAACTGCTGCAACAAGAGCAGGACCGCTCGGAAAAATTGTTGCTCAATATCTTGCCGCAACCGATTGCGCAGCGGCTGATGCTGGAAGAAAAAAATATCGCCGACGGTTTTCCCAACGTCTCCGTCATGTTCGCCGACATTGTTAATTTCACTCAGCTAGCCAGCGACATGCCGCCCAATCGCATGGTGTCATTACTCAACGATATTTTTTCCGGCTTCGATATACTGGCAGAAAAACACGGTCTGGAAAAAATCAAAACTATCGGCGACGCTTACATGGTCGCGG
Source organism: Pseudomonadota bacterium (assembly GCA_041169175.1). GTDB lineage: Bacteria > Pseudomonadota > Gammaproteobacteria > Burkholderiales > JBEEJL01 > JBEEJL01. The sequence goes on from JBEEJL010000068.1 coordinate 9,827, forward strand.
GCGGGCTCGACGACAGCGGCGGACAACAATACGCCTACGCCATCGCCGACATGGCGCTGGATATGCTCGACTGGTTACGCAATTACCCCGTCGCGCGCGAAACGCAATTGCAATTACGCATCGGCATCGGCAGCGGTCCCGTCGTCGCCGGCGTCATCGGCATTAAGCGATTTATTTATGATTTATGGGGCGACACGGTCAACATCGCCAGCCGCATGACCAGCGAAGCGGCAGTCGGCGCAGTGCAAGTGGACGCGACAACCTATCAACTATTGCGCAGCCGTTATCGCTTCGGAGCTGTGCAGCAAGTACCGGTGAAAGGGAAGGGGATGATGGAAGTTTATTTGTTGCTAGGGAAGTTAGACGGTAAATAAATTAATATAATCAATTAGTTACGCTAAATTAAAGCGGGGCGCATCTGCGCCCCATTTTTTATTACATGATCGAACAATTAACCCGCCATGCAGGACTTCACCATGGCTTTGCGCTCCGCGCCTTTTTTGCCTGATGCTTTGGCTTCTGCGCGACAAGATTTATTTTTTTCTTTTCTCATTGCGCGCTTTTCTTTGACTTCAGTATCGCTCATGCCGCCGCGCATACATTGCTTCATGAACGGCTTACGGTCAGGCCCGATTTTGCCGCTGGCTTTAGCTTCAGCGCTACAGGACTTCATTTTCTCTTGTTGGGCGCCGGCGAAGCTTAACGTCGAAATAAGACAAAGGCAGATGATGGCGATTAATTTTTTCATGATGTTCCTTTTGGCTGGGGTTAATAAAACGGGATTAAAGGTAATGGACGGGATTATAAACGCAATTGCTATTTCTGTGGGCGTGAGGCGCGCGGGCGCGTGAGGGACTCTGGCTTCATGATGTCATCAAGCTGCGCCTGCGTAAGTAGGCCTTTTTCCAGCACCAATGCGACGACGCTTTTGCCGCTGGCGTAGGCCTCTTTGGCAATCGCAGAACTGTTTTCATAGCCGATGTAGGGATTCAGCGCGGTGACGATGCCGATGGAGTTTTCTACCATTTGCTTCATGTGCTCGCGATTGGCGGTAATGCCGCGCACGCAGCGGTCGGCGAGGGTGATGCAGGCTTGTCTGAGATGCGACAGGCTTTTGAATAAACTGTGCGCGATAATCGGCTCAAACGCATTCAACTGCATTTGTCCGCCTTCCGCCGCGAAGCTCACCGTGATGTCGTTGCCGATGACTTCGAACGCGACTTGATTCACCACTTCAGGGATTACCGGATTTACCTTGCCCGGCATGATGCTGGAGCCGGCTTGCACCGCAGGCAAATTGATTTCGCCAAATCCCGCGCGCGGGCCGCTGGAGAGCAGGCGTAAATCGTTACAGGTTTTCGACAGCTTCACCGCCACGCGTTTCAATACGCCGGATAGTTGCACGAACGAACCGCAATCCTGCGTTGCTTCGACTAAATTGTGCGCGGTGATAAACGGAATGCCGGAAACATTTCTCAAATGCTTGCACACCAGCGCGGCGTATTCCGGCTCGGCGTTAATGCCGGTGCCAATCGCCGTCGCGCCGAGATTGATTTCGCGGATCAGCAGCGCGGCTTCTTTCAGGCGCTCCTCGTCTTCGCCTAACATCACCGCGTAAGTGGAAAATTCCTGACCCAGCGTCATCGGCACCGCATCCTGTAATTGCGTGCGGCCCATTTTGATCACGTCGTGGAATTCAATTGTTTTGGCCTCGAAAGCGATGCGCAAATACGCCATCGCGTCGGTGAGCCGAGTAATGGCAAACCACAGCGCCAGCTTGACTGCGGTTGGATACACATCGTTGGTACTTTGCGATAAATTCACATGGTCGAGCGGATGCAGCTTAGCGTAATCACCTTTTTGTTCGCCGAGCAATTCCAGCCCGCGATTAGCGATAACTTCATTCGCATTCATATTGGTCGAAGTGCCCGCGCCACCCTGAATCACATCGACGACAAACTGCTCATGCCACTTTCCCTGGCGGATTTCTTCGCATGCTTTCACAATCGCGCTAGTACGCGCCTCGTCGATCAAACCCAGCTCATGATTCGTCACCGCCGCCGCATGTTTCACACAGGCGAGGGCGTTGATGAGATCAGGGTAGATGCTGATTGGCGTTCCGGTAATAGGAAAGTTATGCAGCGCGCGTAAAGTGTGAACGCCGTAATAGGCATGCGCAGGTATTTCCAGATCACCGAGAAGATCGTGTTCGATGCGGATAGATTTATTTGGCGTCATAAAATTTCCAATTAGCCGATTTGATTACACTGGCTCAATAAACTTCATCATGATCGCCGACATTGATAGGCACGATCTCCGACTTCGTAATCAGCAGCTCAAGGGTGATTCGGTAACTCAAATTGATCGATACGCTATGTAATCCTGACAGTTTCCCCTTTAAGGGATGAAGGCGCAAAGAGGGGTGATGCGGGTTGGCTTGTAATAGTTTAAGTGTCTTGCTGTACTGACTGACCGCGTCCGGGTGCCGTTTTAGGAAGCGGGCGGCGCGCCGATTGTACTGCTCAGTGAAAACAAGCTGCCAAGCCATTTACGCCGCCAGTTTGGCGAGGCGCTTGATGTGCTGTTCGACCGTTTCCTTGACGAAGCGACCAGCGTCTAAATCCGCTTTCGATTCA
>JBEEJL010000069.1:0-5855 GCA_041169175.1 Pseudomonadota bacterium
CACCCTAGCCCTCCCCTTGAAGGGGAGGGAGTGTGTTGTTGGCGAAAGTTGATGTTGATCCAAAATCAAAATAATTATTTCGCAAACACCCGACTCATATCAGCAAACGCTTTGAACTCCAGCGCATTGCCGCACGGATCAAGAAAAAACATGGTGGCCTGTTCGCCGACCTCACCTTTGAAGCGGATATGCGGCTCAATGATGAAGTTAGTTTTGGCTGCACGTAATTTCGCCGCCAGTTTTTCCCATTCGTCCAAAGATAAAATTACACCGAAGTGACGCACCGGCACGTTGTCGCCATCGACGGCATTGGTATCAGCGCGATCCGTTTCTTCCGGCGAGAGGTGCGCGACTATTTGATGGCCGTAAAAATCAAAGTCCACCCACTCCGGCGACGAGCGGCCTTCCGGGCAGCCGAGTAAATCACCATAAAATCCACGCGCTTTGTTGAGATCGCTTACGGGGAAGGCTAGGTGGAATAAGGGGGTTGTAGACATATTAGTAATTTCCAAAAATAAAAATGAGTTAGGTGAGCTCTGAACAAGTTGATGACGTTCATGGATCGACAAGCTCAGCACGAACGTCATCAACACTATACCGTTCGTCCTGAGCCTGTCGAAGGACTTAAACAAAGCCTCCTTTGCAATATTCTACTGCGAACCCTATATTTTTGGCAGGTATAATTATGCGTTGTTTTCATTTGAGAAAAATTGACTGAGTAGATAATGCGCATGGTTCGACAAGCTCACCACGAACGGAACCAAACTATCAACGTTCGTCCTGAGCCTGTCGAAGGACATACTTAGACTTACCGCTAAAAACCTATGCCCATCGCGCTCATTATCCTGCCGAATTTTTTGCTCATCGTGCTCGGCTTCGCGCTACATCGTTGGGGCGGATTTCCGCGCGCGTTTTGGGCGCAGGTCGAGCAGCTGATTTATTTTTTATTGTTTCCCGCGCTGTTGTTTCGCGCGCTGGCGAAAACGCCGATTGATCTGACTACTGCGACGCCGTTAATTCTCGGCGGCTTGCTGGTGATGGGTTCCGGCATGGCGCTGAGTTATCTGGCGAAATTTTTATTCAAGCCCTCGTCGATGCTGTTCGCCTCCGGCTTTCAATGCGCGTTTCGATTTAATAGTTATGTCGGTCTCGCGATTGCCGCAGGGTGGGGCGGACAACCGGGCATAGCCGCGCTCGCTTTGCTCGTCGGTACCATGATTCCTCCGGCGAACGTCGCGTCAGTATGGGCGCTGGCGCAACACGGTGAAGGCAATGCGTGGCGCGAATTACTGCGCAATCCGCTCATCATCGCCACGCTCAGTGGCATGGCGTATTCGCTCACCGGTCTGCCTTTGCCAGTTTGGATTGCGGGCACATTGTCGCCGATTGGCGATGCAGCATTGCCGATGGGATTGTTGTCGGTGGGTGCAGGGTTGAAAATGGATGCAGCGATGAATGCCGACACACAAAATAATTCGCAGCCGAAAGCGGTGATGTTTTATTGGCTCGCCGTGAAGTTACTCGCGTTGCCGGTTATTGCGTGGTTGATAGGACGCGCGTTAGCTTTGCCGACCTTATACGCGCAAATGTTAATCCTCTTCGCCGCACTCCCGCCCGCGTCGTCCGCCTACATACTCGCCGCGCGCATGGGTGGTGATCCGATTCCGGTGGCGAAGTTGATTACATGGGGAACCTTGTTGTCGATGTTGACGATACCGCTTTGGATTTTTGTGTTTGGTTGATGGTTTTTTTGTAGGATGTGCTGAGGCACGAAGCGCATCGTTCGCGATGGATACTCTATTTTGAAATGCGCTGGGCTTATCAGCGCCAGCCTACAGCGCTGTCATCCTGAGCGATAGCGAAGGATCTGCTGTTCCGCGCGTCAAATCAAAACCGAAAAGCAGATCCTTCGCTAAGGCTCAGGATGACAAACTCTTTTCTTCTCAAGCGGAAAATCAGAACATCGTCCCCTCCCCTTCCAGGGGAGGGATAGGGTGGGGATGGGTCTAAGTTGTTCGCAACGACTCTGTTACTGCTGCGCTCAAATGAGTTTGCCGGGGGTAGCCCGGCGGCTTTCACTTTTTTGCTTCGCCAAAAAAGTAACCAAAAAAGGCGAACCCGCCGCGCCGCTTTTTTGTTTTTTGTTTTTTTGTCGCCGCTATTTCTGCTGCCGCCGCTTTTATAGAACCGGCTGCGGCGAGAAAACTCGCTCTTACCTTCAATTGAAATCTGACACGCCGCGTAGCTCAAACAGGTTCTCGCCGACGGCCCCCGATAGGCAGCAAAAATAGCGTCGGCGCAGATGGGTGAGCATTTCTTTCTTCGCCTCACGATTTGTAGGGTGTAATGAGTAAAGCGAATTGCACCGAATGTAAGTTTGGGCAATCATTTTCTTTTCAATTATTTGCGCTACGCCAAGAATTTCATGCGGCGCAATTCACGTTGTTCATTGCGCCCTACGATTTCTAAGCAGGCCAGCGCTGCAAATTGGCAATTGGGGAAAATTTGATCAGCGAATGTCATTTTTTGGCATTCTTTTTAAGGTGATTAAACAAAAAATATGGATCCAACTGAGAATGAAAAGCCAAATACAGACTAATTCCAAAAAGAATTAATGCCAGCCAGATTACTGTTTTACTTGGCCAGTTTCGATATAAACATGCGGAATGATCAGAGGCTAAATACCAGGCTTGGACCTCGGCACCCTGATGCTTCCATAGCGAAGCAAAGTTTTCACTATAGCTTCCAACCCCTCTGCTACTATTACCAGCAGCTGAAAAGCAATTACTAACGAACGATGTTCCATTAATTGCGTAAGTGAAGCGAACATGCGCTGTGTATACAACATTACCCCACTTACCACTCCCTGAAGATTCCTTCGATTCCCTTAAATCCTCCAGCTTGGCGGTAATTGGCACGGCCGATAAATACTTAGCGGGAAGATATACGAGGTCGAACAACCAATAACAAGTTACAAAGACAAATATTGTCTTAACTGCACCAATGACTAATTTATGGCGATTCATTAGGGAGGGAGCCTGAATTTTGTGTAAGTGGCGGTTGATTACTGCTGAGGCATTCTTCCCGCAAATTGAATAACCCGCGTAGGATGGGTCAACCCATCAATACAAATCCAAAAAAATAATTGCTGTAGGTGTTCAGAATAAAGACATAATGTGTTGCACTCATCGTACAGAATATTAAGCATAACAACACATGAAAAAAGAGCGCCTCGGCGCTCTTTTTTTGTACTGCGAAAAAACTTATTTCGCTGCGGGGATTTCTGGCAGTACTTCGCGAGCCACATCGAGCTTTTCGCGGATACGCGCGGATTTGCCTGAACGGTCGCGCTGGTAGTAGAGCTTGGCGCGACGGACGCTACCTTTGCGCTTCACTTCGATGCTGGCGAGCAGCGGTGAATACAATTGAAAGGTACGCTCGACGCCTCCGCCGCTGGAAATTTTGCGCACGATGAAGGAGCTGTTGAGGCTCTTGTTGCGTTTGGCGATGACGACGCCTTCGAAAGCCTGGACGCGTTTGCGTTCGCCTTCGACGACTTTGACGCTGACGACGACGGTGTCGCCTGGTGCGAAGTTAGGGATTTTTTTGTCGAGGCGGGCGATTTCTTCCTTCTCGAGGGTTTGAATCAGATTCATGTTTCGTTCCTTATATAAGTGGCCTGTGGCCTAACGTGTAGAGCAAATTTGCTTAAGCGCAATTTCGTCGCGATACTGCGTTGCTCACAAAAAATAACTCGTTAAATAGACGGCTATTCCGCCTCGTTATTTTTTGTTCGCGCCTTGTCTCGCTTAGAACTTGCGCTTAATCAATACTGATATTTGATGCACGCGTTTCTTGGTTAAAAATACTTCAATTAAAACAATTACTTACTACGATTTGATTTCCTGCTTAAACTCTTCCAACAATTTACTATCTTCTTTACTCAACAACATTTTTTCTAACAACTCTGGCCTACGTTGCCAGGTTTTTCCTAGCGCTTGTTTGCGTCGCCATTTTTCAATATCGGCGTGATGGCCGGACATCAACACGGCGGGCACGGCATCATCCTTATACACTTCCGGTCGCGTGTAGTGCGGGCAATCGAGCAGGCCGTTCACGAATGAATCTTGCACCGCTGATTGCGCGTCGCCCAATACGCCGGGCAGTTGTCGCACTATCGCATCCACTAACACCATGGCGGGTAACTCACCGCCGGATAAAACATAATCGCCGATGGAAATTTCTTCGTCCACCTCGCGCTTGATCAATCGTTCGTCTATCGCTTCATAACGACCGGCTATCAATATCAATCCTGCTTCGCTCGCCAACTCACACACCAAATTATGCGTGAGCGGTTTGCCTTGCGGCGATAAACAAATCACTTTCGATTTACTCACGCCACTTTGCTGCTGTCTTTGCTTCGCGGCGTGTATCGCTTTTTCCAGCGGCTCCGCCAACATCACCATTCCGGGTCCGCCGCCATACGGCCTATCGTCCACGGTGCGGTAATTGTCAGTGGTAAAATCGCGCGGATTCCACACCTGCAACTCGTAATGCTTTTCCTTCCACGCCCGATGCGTTATCCCGTAATGGGTCACGGCCTCGAACATCGGCGGAAATAAACTGATGACATCAAACTGCAGCGCCATCAATAATCCTGCTGCCAATCGACGGTCATTTTCTTTGCCGCCAAATCGATGTCGATAATAAAAGCTTCGACATAAGGAATCAGTCGTTCGACTTCACCGCCTTTGACCACCAGCACATCATGCGCACCGGTCTCAAGCAATGAATCAATTTTCCCCAGCGAAATGTTTTGCCGGTTGACTACTTCCAGACCGACCAAGTCAGTCCAGTAAAATTTTTTCTCGCCGGTGTCGGGCAATTGATCGCGAGGCACGGCAACTTCAGTTCCTTTGAGCAACTCAGCGGCGGTGCGATCGGCAATTTTTTCCAATCGCGCCACTAGGCCTTTGCTATGCAACTCGTGTTCGGCTAGCTCGAATTTCTGCCAACCGGTTGCGGTATTCAGCCACCAATCGGGAAACTCAGTCAGGGTGTCAGCATCTTCGGTGAAGGTTTTAATTTTCAACCAACCGCGTACACCAAAGGGGCCGATGATGCGCCCCATCACGACCAAATTATCAGGCGACGATTTTTGCCTGTCCACGCTTGATCAATTTTGCCACGGCATCAGACGCAATCGCGCCGTGCTGTTGCCAGTAGGCAACGCGCTCAAGATTCATACGCAATGAATCAGGCGCTTCTTGCTTAACTGGATTGTAAAAACCCACGCGCTCGATAAAGCGACCATCGCGACGATTGCGTGAATCGGCAACGACTACGTTGTAAAACGGACGGTTCTTAGAACCACCACGAGAAAGACGGATAACGACCATGTTGTGTGTCCTGAAAAATACTGCGCTAAAAATGACGCTACTGATAAAGCTGAACCCCATATTTTACGCTAAATGGGCTTATTGGGGCAAGTTGAGGTTTTAAGCTCAAAGGGACAGGGTTTTGGAGAAAAGCTGCATAACGACCACGCCCGCCACAATCAAGCCCATGCCGATTAAGGCTGCCATATCAAGTCTTTGATTATAAATAATAAATCCTGCGAGCGAAATCAAAATTATGCCGGCGCCGGACCAAATGGCGTAAGTCACGCCCATGGGGATCGAGCGCAAAGTAAGGGATAAAAAGTAAAACGAGGTCGCGTAACCGACCACCACAATCAAAGAAGGCGCAACGCGCGTGAAGCCATCGGTGGCGAGCAAAGCTGTAGTAGCAATGACTTCAGCAACGATGGCGAAGGCGAGAAATATCCATTGCATGATGAGTCCTCAAAAAAAAAG
>JBEEJL010000070.1:0-2574 GCA_041169175.1 Pseudomonadota bacterium
GCATTCATCACCGTTGCCAACATGCCCATGTAATCGGCGGTCGCGCGATCCATGCCTTCTGCACCGGGCGCGACACCGCGAAAAATATTGCCGCCGCCGATGACCACCGCAATCTGCACACCCAACGCCGACACACCAGCTATTTCGCTCACCATGCGTTCGATGGTGGCGCGATTAATACCGTACGTGTCGTCACCCATCAGGGCTTCGCCGGATAATTTAAGCAGAATGCGGGTGTATTTAGGGCTCATATAACTAATTGATTATATTAATCTTTTTTAGACATTGCGGCCACTTCGGCAGCGAAATCGGTGGTGACTTTTTCAATGCCTTCGCCGACGATAAACATGGTGAACGCATGAACCTTGGAAGATTTTCCGGCCAACACTTTTTCCACCGTCTCTTTGCCATCGCCTTTAACAAACGGCTGGCTTAATAAAGATACTTCGGCGAGGAATTTGGCGATGCTGCCATCCACCATTTTGGTGACGATGTCGGCGGGCTTGCCTGATTCGGCGGCACGCGCGGCAGCGATGTCACGCTCGCGCGTAATGGTTTCTGCTGGCACTTGGTCTTTGCTCAAACAAATCGGCTTGATTGCGGCGATATGCATCGCGATGTCTTTGCCGAGTTGTGCATCGGCACCGGTGAAATCCACCACGACGCCTATTTTATTGGCTGGCGGATGCAAGTAAGAAATGATTTTGCCTTCAGCATTAAAACGCTGGAAGCGACGCACGGTCATGTTCTCGCCCAGCTTCATCACCAAAGCTTTACGCGTATCTTCAACTGTCGCGCCAGTAGCGAGTTTTTCGTTGCCTAATGCGGCGACATCAGCAGATTTGCCGTTAGCGATCAGTTGCGCCACGCCTTTTGCCATCGCGAGGAATTCTTCATTCTTGGCGACGAAGTCGGTTTCGCAATTCACTTCGACCATCGCGCCGGATTTCGCGTCTGGCGAAATAAACACAGCTACCACGCCCTCAGCCGCCACGCGGCTCGCCGCTTTGTTAGCTTTGGCGCCGCTTTTAATACGCAGCAAATCTTCCGCTGCTTTCATGTCGCCTTTGGTTTCGACCAAAGCGTTTTTGCATTCCATCATGCCAAGACCGGTGGTCTCGCGCAGTTCTTTTACCATGCTTGCGCTGATATCAGCCATTGCTTACTCCTGAATTATTTCAACACGCGTGGCGTGTTCTGTTCACAAAATGTGTATTCAAAAAAAGGGGCTGCTGCCCCTTTTTTCGTCAGCGCTGCGATTAAGCCGCTGGGGTTTCTTCGCTAAACTGCTCTTTCACCATTTCGGTGACGGCTTGGCTGCGGCCTTCGAGCACCGCGTCGGCCATACCGCGGGCATACAAACGAATAGCACGAGTCGAGTCGTCGTTACCCGGAATAATGTAATCCACGCCTTCGATCGAGTTGTTGGTATCAACTACACCGATCACAGGAATGCCGAGTTTTTTCGCTTCGACAATGGCGTTTTTCTGGTAACCGACGTCTATAACAAAAATCGCATCGGGTACGCCGGTCATTTCTTTAATGCCGCCGATACTCTTGGTCAACTTTTCCATTTCGCGCTGGATGACCAAGGCTTCTTTTTTGGACATTTTTTCAAATGTGCCATCGAGCGTCATTTGCTCCATGTCTTTCAGGCGCTTGATCGACGCTTTCATGGTTTTGAAATTGGTCAGCATACCGCCGAGCCAGCGTTGATCGACGAACGGTGCGCTGGCGCGAGCCGCTTCTTCCGCTACGATGTCGCGCGCCTGGCGCTTGGTGCCGACGAACAGGATAGTGCCTTTGTTGGCGCTCAATTGGCGCACGAACTTGGCCGCTTCCAAATACATGGGCAGGGTTTGTTCGAGGTTGATAATGTGAATCTTGTTGCGATGACCGAAGATATACGGGGCCATCTTGGGATTCCAATAACGGGTTTGGTGTCCGAAATGGACGCCCGCTTCCAGCATTTGACGCATAGTCATAGACATGTTGATACTCCTGTAAGGGTTGAGCCTCCATTCGCCTAAAACATTCTCGTGAGAGAACACCCTGTTAATACTGGCGAATGTGCGATTTATGCCTTGAAGTTAACTTATTGATTTAATTCAATAATTTAATATGCTTCAGACAAGACTCGTATTATAGCGGATATGCCCTTTCTATCCAAGTAGCGTCTGACTTGGGATTCTCGCGTAGATAAAGGTTGCGCTATACTTTGTCGATAGAAGCAAGACATGAAATAACAAAATATATTGAGGAGAAAAATATGCACGGCTTAATGATGAACCAACCGCTAACGATTTCTTCGCTAATCGTCCACGCGGACAAATATCACGGCGACACAGAAATCGTCTCACGCATGGTCGAAGGCGGCATCCATCGCTACACCTATCACGACGCACATCTGCGCGCGAAAAAACTCGCCAATGCGCTGACGAGACTGGGCGTGAAGCAAAGCGACCGCATCGGTTCGCTGGCGTGGAATGGTTTTCGCCATTTCGAACTGTATTACGGCGTATCGGGCATGGGCGCGATTATGCACACCATCAACCCGCGCCTGTTCCCCGAGCA
>JBEEJL010000071.1:0-7054 GCA_041169175.1 Pseudomonadota bacterium
GCTGTGAAACTCATTTTTCAGAAGTATATAAATATTTTAAAGGAGAGAGCATGAAAGCAACACTAAACAGCGTCGCCCTGATTGTTTCGTTGGCCGCGTCATCGGCAGCTATCGCCCAATCTTCCAACGACCTATTGAATGACAGTAAAAAAACCGACAGCGTGCTGGTACACGGTATGGGTTATGCCGCGCAACGCTATAGCGCGTTGTCCTCCATTAACACTGACAACGTCGGCAAGCTAGTGCCGGTGTGGACGCAGAGCATGGGCAGTGTCCTCGGACAGGAAGCCATGCCAGTGTTGCATGATGGCGTGTTGTATATTCCGTCGCATGATGCGACGGTGGCAATCGACGCATTAAGCGGAAAACAGTTATGGAAAACCGGCATCGAGTTTGCCGCCGACGTGCCGAAGACTATTTGTTGCGGCCTGGTGAATCGCGGCGTAGCGATTTACGAAGGTAAAGTTTATCGGGGCACGCTCGACGCGCACATTCAGGCGCTCGACGCCAAGACCGGCAAGCAAGTATGGAAAAGCAAAGTTGCCGATTATAAAGAAGGCTATTCAGTCACCAGTGCGCCGTTGATCGTCGGCGGTTTGCTCATCACCGGCATGTCGGGCGCCGAGTATGGCACGCGTGGATTTATCGACGCGCTCGATCCCGCTACCGGCAAGCAAGTGTGGCGGCGCTATACCGTCCCTGCGCCGGGTGAAAAAGGCGGCGACACCTGGCCGGGCGAAACGTATCAGAAAGGCGGCGGCTCGACTTGGCTGACGGGTTCGTATGATCCCGAACTCGATTTGCTTTATTGGGGCACCGGCAACGCGGGGCCGTGGAACGCAGCTGTGCGCAAAGGAGATAATCTTTATACCTCGTCGGTGCTCGCCATTAAACCGAAAACCGGCGAGATTGTTTGGCACTACCAGTTCACGCCAAGCGACACCTTCGATTACGACGCCACCAACGAAATGATCCTCGCCGATGTGCCGGTCGGCGGCAGCACGCGCAAGGCTATCGTCCATGCCAACCGCAATGGTTTCTTGTATGTGCTCGATCGCACCAACGGCAAAGTGCTGGCGGCGAATACATTCGTGGCTAAAGTGAACTGGGCTGATCGGATTGATCTGAACACCGGTAAGCCGGTAGAAACCGACGTGATGACCAAGGCGCGCGCAGGCGAGGCCACGGAGGCGTGGCCCGGCGCGTTCGGCGCGAAGAATTGGCCGCCGATGTCGTATAGCCAGAAGACCGGCATGGTGTATGCCAATACCATCAACGCCGGTATGCCGTACAAAACCGTCGCGCCGGAATACAAACAGGGTGAATTATTCCTCGCCATCGACTTCAAGGGCTTTGCTTATCCCGACGGCCCGCGCGGTTATTTCAAGGCGATAGACCCGGTCACCGGCAAAGAAAAATGGTCCATCCCGCGCGACATTCCCAGCTTCTCCGGCGTGCTGAGTACGGGCGGCGGACTGGTGTTCACCGGCACCATGACGGGCGAATTTGAAGCTCGCGATGCAGCCAACGGAAAACTGTTGTGGTCCTACCGCACCGGTTCCGCCTCGATGGGACAGCCGATTACCTGGACGCATAAAGGCAAGCAATACGTTACGGCCTTGTCGGGCATTGGCGGCGTGTATCCGCTGTTCTCCGGTGACGAGCGTCTCGCCAATGTGCCGGCAGGCGGCGCAGTGTGGACGTTTGCTGTTCAATGAAAATCAGCGCGATAACGCTGTCCGTTTTGTTGGTAGCAATATCGGCGGCATGCTCCAACGCACCCACGACTGCAGCGGCGCAACCCGCTGTTGCAGTCGAATCAAGTGTTGCGGCAACAGCAAACGCTGATACGGTGGAAGCAGGGCGGGCGCTGTACACAAAACAATGTTCAAAATGCCACGGCTTCAATATGGTTAACCCCGGCACCATTTCTTACGACCTGAGAAAATTTCCCAGCGACGACCCTGAACGATTTTTTACTTCAGTGCTGCAAGGCAAAGGCAGCATGCCGGCGTGGAAAGAATCGTTGACGCAAGAACAGGTGAAATTGATTTGGGCTTATGTAATTACGGGCGGGAAAAAGTAATTTTGTATTTATTTTAACTATTTGATTAAATTGAATTATTTGTAGGGCGCAATCCCTATTGCGCCGCATGGTAGAGCCATCACCCAATCCGAAATTTATGGGTGGCTTACCATTCGGCGCAACAGGGGTTGCGCCCTACTTTTTCAGCAGCCAAGTTGATCAGCGAGATCGTTGAAGTCCAAGGCGTGCAAATCAAAACTTTTTTCGCGCGAAATATCATTTTTAAAATCTGCGCCGTACTCAAGCGGACGCGTAATAAACGCTGCACGATTGCCGGTTTTTTGTGCGGCGACTAAATCGCTTTTGTGTGCCGCGACCATCAGCACTTCGTCAGTTCGCAAATCGAGCAAAGCCGCCGCCATTTGATATGCTTCCGGATCCGGCTTGTAATGTTTCGCCAGCTCGGCCGATATGATGCAATCCCACGGCAGGCCGCCGAATTTTGCCATATTGGTGAGCAAGGATACGTTGCCGTTGGAGAGCGTAGTAATGATGTATTTTTTCTTCAAGCGTTTCAGTCCGCGCACTGTGTCAGACCAAGGCTTGAGGCGATGCCAGACTTTATTCAGATGAATTTTTTCGTCTTCGGTGAGGCCTGTGATAGAAAATTTTTTCAATAAATCATCGAGAATGATTCGATGTAATGCATCAATATTCATCCACGGTAAATCGCCGCTGCGCACGCGCTGCATCGCCGGTTGATAACCCGCGCGCCAACCGTCGGCGAACGCTGCGGCGTCGATCGTGATATTTTTCTCCCGCGCCAATAGTTTCATCTCGCGAATTATGCTGCCGCGCCAATCGACCACAGTACCGAAGACGTCGAAGGTGAGGGCTTGGATTTTTTTCAGGTTACTTTTCATGTAATGGCTCTCCAGCGGTCTGCGGAAAGGCTTGCTGCGACAAACGCATTTCCAATTCATTTAATTTGACAGCGATTTTTTCACCGATGAAAATTTGCGGATTAGACGGCTCGAAGTTGTCAGCTTTTTCACGTTTGAGGATGCTCGACTTGGCTTGCTCAAATGCTTGAGCAAAGGAGTAAGTTTTGCGCAATTCCTCGTCGAACATCGCTTTGCCGAAATAGGTGAAGTCGGATTCGTTGCCACAGCCGAATGAAGTGTGTGTGGCGTCGGATGCGGTGATGATCAGCGTGTGGTCGTCTTTGAGTGGTTCGATGTAGCCGCCGGAGTAACACGCCGACACGACGATGACGCGCCATTTGATGCCCGCGTCGTCGAACATTTTTTTCAGGCTGGTCGGCGTGATTTGATTGAGTTTCAGCGGCCAGAAATTGACGGAGAGTTCGTGTTGCTTGGAGCCGTGACTGGTGAAATAGAGAAACGCGATGTCTTCTTCGATATTCATGGTTTTTGCCAGGCGATGAAACGTCATGGCGAGATTGGTGCCGGTTGCGGCGGGAGTTGTCGCTGCGGTTTGCGGGTTGTTGATCAAAACAATTGAGCGATCTTGCGTATCAAAGCGTTGTTTGAATAGCGGTTCGATAACACGCAATTCTTTCATGAATACGTCTTCGTTCGCATACGCCGCGAAGCCAACGAAATATAAATCAGTAATGCCGGGGCGTTCTGGCGCTAAGGCGTCGAGCGCGTCGTTGAATAAGGCCGGTTGGGCGTGAAAATTTTCTTCGCGGTCGATGGAGTTGGCATTGCGATCCGTAGCGGACAATTCGTATTTCGCTTCCCATAATTCGCCGCGCGGGATCATGTAGGCAGGTAATAAAATTATCAATATAAACAATGGGATATATATTACCCGGCGAAAGAAGTTTGAAGCGGTGGAAACTTGCTTTTTGAGTCCCGAGGATGCGTAACGCGCCAGAAAAAATGTCGCGATGACGATCCACCAAAAAAAGGTGGCGTAATAAATAATCCATTGCACATAAGTTTGCGTGCCGTCTTTATTCAGCCAGCCCGCCATCAACCAAACGCTGATGCAAAATAAACGTATGACGATACCTGCGCTGATAAACGCAATAGGAATAGTGAGTAATAAAGAAGGCTGTCGGTTCAGACGGGCGACGAAGAGCGCAAAAGCAAAGCTGAGCAACACAGAAAATGCGAAGCCGGGCAGGGCGTAAAGATTCAGATAGCCGCTCCAGCCGTTAAACGCCATCGCCGCCAGCAAGGAAACGGCCAGATCGACGCAAACGAGTAAAACAATTTGCTCCGGCGAAATGCGCAAAGGTTCGCGCAGCGGAAACAAAAACGCCGTGCGCGCGCCGCCGCGCAAATTTTGCCGCAGCTCGTGAAATAGACGAAAAATCGATGTGATCATGGTTTCGCTGAAAGTTTTGCAGACCTTAGCTTGCCATAAATTTCGTTTAATATGCGAGCGCGATTTATCTGATTTGTTTGAACAATTTGAATGGGGCAGGGCTTTGAGATAGAATACGTTCTCTTTAGGCGCGTAGCTCAGCTGGTTAGAGCACCACCTTGACATGGTGGGGGTCGTTGGTTCGAGTCCAATCGCGCCTACCAATATATTGGTAGGATTATTATGTTATTCCGAACTCGTCGAACGGTTAGTTGATACGCAAAGCGTTGAGCCGGACGTTGCTTGTGAATAATGATGTCAAACAAAAAAGTGCGGCCTGACCGCACTTTTTTTATGTCTGAGAGATAGAGGTTTTATGCCGAATATAAAATTACCTGACGGCTCGGTCCGTTCCTTTGACAAGCCGGTTTCCGTGGCGGAAGTCGCGGCGAATATCGGCGCGGGCTTAGCCAAAGCCGCGCTGGCGGGCAAGGTCAACGGCAAGCTGGTAGATACGTCATTTGTGATGGACGCAGATAGTGATTTGGCGATTATTACCGACAAAGACGCCGATGGCCTGGAAGTCATCCGCCACTCGACCGCGCATTTGCTCGCTTACGCAGTGAAAGAGTTATTCCCCGATGCACAAGTGACCATCGGTCCGGTGATCGAAAACGGCTTTTATTATGATTTCTCCTATAAGCGCCCGTTTACGCCGGAAGATTTAGTGGCCATCGAGAAACGCATGGCGGAACTGGCCAAGCGCGATGTTCCTGTTACGCGCAAAGTTTTGCCGCGCGATGAAGCGGTGAAATACTTTCTTGGTATCGGTGAAAAATATAAGGCAGAAATCATCGGCGCAATCCCGGCGGGCGAAGACGTGTCGCTTTATAGCGAGGGTGATTTCACCGATTTATGCCGTGGCCCGCATGTGCCTTCAACCGGCAAACTCAAAGTATTCAAGCTGATGAAACTCGCCGGCGCGTATTGGCGCGGCGATGCGAAAAATGAAATGCTACAACGGATTTACGGCACGGCGTGGGCGAAAAAAGAAGAGCAGGACGCGTATTTGCACATGCTGGAAGAAGCGGAAAAGCGCGACCATCGCAAAATCGGCAAGACGCTGGATTTGTTTCACCTGCAGGATGAAGCGCCGGGCATGGTGTTCTGGCATCCGAAAGGTTGGTCCTTGTGGCAGCAAGTCGAACAATATTTGCGCCGGATTTATATCGACAACGGCTACCAGGAAGTTCGTTGCCCGCAAATTCTGGACAAAGCTCTATGGGAAAAAACCGGCCACTGGCAGAATTACCGCGACAATATGTTTATCACCGAATCGGAAAAGCGCGACTTCGCCATCAAGCCGATGAATTGCCCAGGCCATGTGCAGATTTTTAATCAAGGTATGAAAAGCTATCGCGATTTGCCATTGCGTTATGGCGAATTCGGTTCCTGCCATCGCAATGAGCCGTCGGGCGCGCTGCACGGCATTATGCGTGTGCGTGGTTTTACGCAAGACGACGGGCATATTTTCTGCACCGAAGCGCAAATTCAAGACGAAGTGACCAATTTCAATGCGCTGGCGCAAAAGGTCTATCAACATTTCGGCTTTGCCGAAGTCGGTATCAAGCTAGCACTTCGGCCGGATAACCGTATCGGCGACGATGAATCGTGGACGCGCGCTGAAAATGCGCTGCGTGATGGTTTGCGCGCATCTGGCATGAAATGGGATGAGTTGCCGGGAGAAGGCGCATTTTACGGGCCGAAGATAGAATTTCACCTCAAAGACAGCATCGGCAGAACCTGGCAATGCGGCACCATTCAAGTGGACTTTTTCATGCCCGGTCGCTTGGGCGCGGAATACGTTGCTGAAGACAATTCACGCCAAGTGCCGGTAATGTTGCATCGGGCGATTGTCGGTTCGCTCGAGCGTTTCATCGGCATTTTGATTGAAAACCACGCCGGCGCGATGCCGCTTTGGCTCGCGCCGGTGCAAATGGTGGTGATCAATATCTCCGAACATCAGGCTGATTACGCTCGTAATGTGGCGAAAAGCCTGCTCGAAAACGGCTTCCGCGCTATGTCGGACTTGAGAAATGAGAAAATAACCTATAAAATACGCGAACATAGTTTGCAAAAGCTTCCCTATCAGATCATCGTAGGCGATAAGGAAGTGCAAGCGAATCTGGTAGCCGTCCGTTCCCGCACTGGAGAAGACCTCGGGCAAATGCCCCTCGAAGCGCTGATTACTCGGCTTCGTGGAGAGCTAGCCCCGGTTTAACCGTTGCCGCCACTGCGGCTTTTATACAATTTTTAGGAGACAGCTATAGCTCAGGAAAAGCAAGTCCGGATCAACAGTGAAATTACAGGCACTGACGTCCGGCTGATTGGCCCCAAACAGGAACCCCTCGGGATTGTTGCGCTCACCGAAGCGTCACGTCTGGCTGAAGAAGCCGATCTCGATCTGGTTGAAATTGCCCCGACGGCAGTCCCACCCGTGTGTCGCATCATGGATTACGGCAAGTTCCGTTACCAGGAAGCGAAAAAACTGCACGAGGCCAAGCTGAAGCAAAAGCAGATTCAGGTTAAAGAAGTAAAGTTTCGTCCGAGCACCGACGAAGGTGATTACAAGATCAAGGTGCGTAACCTGATCAAGTTTTTGGAAGAGGGCGACAAAACCAAAATTACGCT
>JBEEJL010000072.1:0-5179 GCA_041169175.1 Pseudomonadota bacterium
CCTCTGCGGTCAGCGCTCGAATGAACACTTTTTGTCCGCGCTGTAATGCAGTAATGGGAAAACGCATGCCTACTCCGACAAAATTCAAAAACTTAAATGCAACCACAGAGGCACAGAGACAAAGAGAAAAGCAGATCAACTCAAAAAATATCACACCAGAAATATCTATGAGGTTCTGTTTTGCCGTTCTCTGTGCCTCTGTGTCTCTGTGGCGAAGCTTTTAGAACGATTCATCCGGCCCAAGATATCTCCACTGTCCCAAGGGCAAATCGCCGAGCTTGACGTTGCCAATGCGAATGCGTTTGAGGCCGGTGACTTTCAGTCCGACCAATTCGCACATGCGGCGAATCTGGCGCTTGCGCCCTTCTTTCAAAATGAAACGCAGTTGCTCATCATTTTGCCATGACACTTTTGCTGGCTTCAATTTCACGCCGTCGAGTTCGAGGCCGTGTTGCAATTTGCGCAGGCCGTCGTCGCTGAGCGTGCCCATAACGCGCACCAGATATTCTTTTTCAATTTGCGAGTCTTCGCCTATGAGTTGTTTAGCGATGCGGCCGTCTTGCGTTAAGACTAATAATCCGGTCGAATCAATATCGAGCCGGCCTGCCGGCGCAATGCTGCGTACATGTTCGGGTGAAAAATTTCTGATGCCGAGATTACTTTTTTGTTGGTTCTCTTTAGTCACTAATAGTATCGCCGGTTTCATTCCCGGCTCTGGCTGGCCCGATACGTAACCTATTGATTTATTTAATAAAATTGTCACTCTCTCGTTTTGATTTTTTTGCGCGCGTTTGTCTAATTTGATTTCCTGATCGGGATCGATGCGCGTACCGAGCTCGGTAATTTTTTCGCCATCGACAAACACCCAACCGCGCGCGATGTAATCGTCCGCTTCGCGGCGCGAGCAGATGCCGCGTTCGGACATAATTTTGGATAAGCGAATTTTTTCAGTCATCAGGGCGTGGCGTAATAGCGTTCAATGGTGAGACGAATTTTTTCCAGCGCATTTTGCGCGGCGCGTTCGCCTTCGAGAATAGCAAGATGCTTGGCTTTGAAATCGGTCGGGCTCATGTCGCCGATGTTCGGGCGTATCACCACTTGTGCTTCATTCAATTCAAAATAATTAATCGACTTGCCCATGATAGCGAAAGTCTGCAACAACAAATCCAACCCATTTGCAGTCTTGCCGCTCTCCGGCGGTTTGGAAATATCCACCGCGATCACAATATCCGCGCCGAGTAATTTCGCCGCGCGCACCGGCACCGGACTGGTGAGCCCGCCATCTACATATTCTTTACCCGAAATAGTCATTGGCTGAAACACGCCGGGCACACTACTCGATGCGCGCACCGCCATGCCGGTGTTGCCCTGGCGGAACACGGCCATTTCGCCGCTTTGTAAATCCGTCGCCACCACACCGAATACTTTATTCAGTTTTTCAATATTGCGATTACTCAATGTCTGGTTGATGTAGTTTTGCAAACTCTCGCCTTTGAATACGCCGCGATTAGGCAAGATAGTCCAATCGGTGGCGACGCTTTCGTCCATGGCCAGCGCGATTTTTTGCAAATCGAAAGCATTAGTGCCGCCCGCGTACAACGCGCCGACGATGCTGCCCGCGCTGGTGCCGGTGACGATATCAATGTTGATGCCCTGCGCTTCCAGTGTTTTAATCACGCCGACATGGGCGAAGCCGCGCACCGCGCCGCCGCCTAAAGCTAAGGCAATTTTCGGCGGATTTTTTTTGCGTGCTACGACGGGCTCGGGTTTTACTTCAGGTTTGATTTCAACTGGCAGCGGTGTCGGCATAGCAACCGGTTGCACGATAACCGGCTTCGTCGGCTCGGGCGCAGCGCCCATAGACTTGCAGCCGGAGAAAAATACGCCGGCGCAAATCAACAACAAGATTTTTAGTACAGACCTAAGCAAGATCAATGATTGCCGCGCGGTTTGAATAAGGCCGGCACGGGTTTAGATGCCCCGGGTTTGCGCGATGAATTATTCGCCGGTTGCGGCGCACTGGTGCGCACGGCAGGTTGCGAAATAGAACCAGCGGGCAAGTCAGGACTCTTGGTCGAAACACGGCCGTGCGGCGAACGCGGTGTTTCGGTTTTACTTCTATGCGATTCATGCCGTGTGTGCGACGCGGGTTTGTCATGCTCGCGCTTTTCGCGCTGGCGCGGCTCGCTCGCGCGCGCTTCGGCCGGTTTCGGCGCGCTGCTTCTTTCACTGCGCGCGCCCTCTCCTCTGCCGCCACGCGCGCGTTCGTAGCGACGCGGCGCTTCTTCCGCTCCGCCCGCTGTCATTTCAAAGCCGGGCATGATTTGTTTTTCCAAATTCATTTTCAACATTTTTTCAATTTCTTTAAGCGACTTTATTTCTTCGCCGCAGACCAAAGAAATCGCTTCGCCCGACGAACCGGCGCGGCCGGTGCGACCAATACGATGCACATAATCTTCCGCTACGTGCGGCAACTCGTAGTTGATCACATGCGGCAACTGATCGATATCGAGTCCGCGCGCGGCGATGTCGGTGGCGACCAACACGCGTACTTTGCCGTCTTTAAAATCCGCCAGCGCTTGCGTGCGTGCAGATTGGCCTTTGTCACCGTGAATCGCGGCAGTGGTGATGCCGCTTTTCGCCATTTGATCCGCGAGGCGGCTAGCGCCGTGTTTAGTGCGCGTGAACACCAGCACTTGCTGCCAATCATTATCTTTAATCAGTTTTTGCAGCAGCTCGCGTTTGCGATCTTTATCGACTTCGTAAACCGATTGCTTGACCAACTCGGCGGCGGTATTGCGTCGCGCGACTTCGATTTGCGCCGGGTCTTTGAGAATTTTATCGGCGAGTTCGCGAATATCTTCGCTATAAGTGGCAGAGAACATCAGGTTCTGTCGCACCGGCGGCAACAGCGCAATAATTTTTTTGATGTCGTTGATAAAGCCCATATCGAGCATGCGGTCGGCTTCATCGAGGACAAAAATTTCTACCTTGGATAAATTCACCGTGCGCTGTTGCACGTGATCGAGCAGACGACCCGGCGTGGCGACCAGAATATCAACACCGGCTTTCAAAGCTTTAATTTGCGGATCGATATTCACGCCGCCAAATACGACGGCAGGTTTCAACGGCAAATATTTACCGTAAGTTTTTACGCTCTCTTCTACTTGCGCGGCGAGTTCACGCGTCGGCGTGAGGATCAACGCGCGCACCGGATGCAGCGCAGGCGAAGTGCTGTGATTGCCGTGTACGGATAGGCGCTGTAATAAAGGTAAGGTGAAGCCGGCGGTTTTACCGGTGCCGGTTTGCGCACCGGCGAGAACATCGCGACCTTGCAAAATAACCGGGATGGCCTGGGCTTGGACGGGAGTGGCTTCGGTATAGCCCTGTTCGGATACGGCGCGTAACAATTCGGCCGACAGGCCGAGCTCAGCGAATGACATAGATTTTCCTCAATCGGCCCGCTGGTGCGCGAAGCAACCAGAACCGGTCGAGGCAGATAACTTATTGATTAATATAAATAAATTGACATGCTACGCGGGACCGGGTGACGCGAGTGTCAATAACTTGATTATACACATCACTTAGACGTAATCGTCAAACGCCACGAAAACCAAAAATAACAATAAAAACAATAGGTTATTACTTTATCTAGTTTTAGAATTTATTATGAGATAAAATCCCACGCAACAATCGATTTCAAATCATTGGCCGTATTTCGATCTACCAAGCTAGCTTATGAGCATGGTAAATTAATAAACTTATCGCGCACTTTCTAATCTTTATCTTTGTCGTTATTCTGTAGCGCTCTAATTCACTATTAATTTTAATTCGCCCTTTGCATTGAATGAGGTGTTGGATGAAAAAGCACTTACTGTTTTATTTTATCGTCGCTAGCTTATTTTTTTCCGCTTGCGGTGGCGGCTCATCTTCCTCAACTGCTTCAAACGACGGCAACCTCCCGCCTAACGCGACTTCGCCTAGCTTGCCCGACAGCGTGCGCTTTTTGGAACAATCCAGCTTCGGCCCGACAGAAGATAGCATCGCTGCAGTCCGCCAAAAAGGTTTCGAACAATTTCTCAATGAACAATTCAGCGTTAAAGCCCAAGGCTATGCCAATCTGCCTAACGCATTAAGCCCTGTCGCCATCGTCGGCGAGCAACCGGCGAATTGCAAATATGACGGCGTGGAAGCCAGCGCGGTCAGTCAATGCTACCGCGACAATTTCTCTATTTTCACCATGCAAACGCGCTTTTTTCAAAACGCGCTGACGCAGCCCGATCAATTACGCCAGCGTGTCGCCTGGGCGCTGAGTCAGATTCTAGTGGTGTCGGGCAAAGTTATTTTCCAGGCGCAGCCGATGCAGGCTTATCAAAACATTTTGTATGACAATGCGTTTGGTAATTATCGTGACATTTTATATAAAGTCACGCTGAGCCCTGTCATGGGCAGTTACTTGAATATGGTGAATAACAGCAAACCCGGCGGCAATCAAAAACCGAACGAAAATTACGCGCGCGAATTGCTGCAGCTTTTTTCCATCGGCAAAGTTAAATTGAATCTCGACGGCAGTCCAGTAATCGAAAGTGGTGTGCCTAAGCCTACTTACAGCCAAACGGAAATTGAGGGTTTCGCTTATGTATTCACTGGCTGGACCTACCCAACGCTGCCCGGCCAGCAAACCAAATTTTACTCTCCCTTTTATTACGTTGGTGATATGGCGATCGTCCCTAAGGAGCACGCCACCACAGCGAAAACCCTGCTCAACGGCGTTACTCTACCCGCGAATCAGACGCCAGAAAAAGATCTCAACGATGCAATTGATAACGTCTTTAATCACCCGAATGTCGGGCCGTTTATCGGCAAACTACTGATACAACAACTAGTCACCAGCAACCCCAGCGCAGAATATGTGGCACGCGTCAGCACAGTTTTCAACAATAATGGCCAAGGCATACGCGGTGATTTGAAGGCTGTGGTGCGCGCCATTTTGCTCGACGCAGAAGCGCGCGGCGATAGTAAAACCGACGTGGCTTACGGCCATCTAAAAGAGCCCGCACTATATTTACTCAATGTACTGCGCGCTGCTGGCGCAAAAAGCGATGGCGCGGTTTTACGTTACTTCCTCTTTATCATGGATCAAGATATCTTTGTTCCACCTAGCGTATTCAACTATTAC
>JBEEJL010000073.1:0-3499 GCA_041169175.1 Pseudomonadota bacterium
AGCGTAAACACGGAGAACTTATGGCTTCACCCAAAACCCCGCACTTCGATACGCTAAGTTTGCATGCAGGCGCGCAGCCTGATCCGGCAACCGGCGCGCGTGCGACGCCGATATATCAAACTTCTTCTTTTGTATTTGAGAGTTCAGATCATGCGGCGTCGCTGTTCAACATGGAACGGCCGGGGCATGTGTATTCGCGTATTTCTAATCCGACGGTGTCGGTTTTAGAAGAACGTATTGCAGCGTTGGAAGGAGGCGTCGGAGCGATTGCGACGGCGAGTGGACAAGCGGCGTTGCATCTTGCCATTGTGACCTTGATGGGCGCGGGTTCGCATATTGTCGCGTCGCGTTCGCTCTATGGCGGTTCGCATAATTTATTGCATTACACCTTGCCGCGTTTCGGGATTGAGACGACGTTTGTCGATGCGCGTGATGTGAATGCGTTTGCCAAGGCGATTCGTCCGAACACGAAATTAATTTTCGGTGAGACGCTGGGCAATCCCGGATTGGATGTGTTGGACATTCCGCGTGTAGCGGATGTTGCGCATCAAGCGGGCATCGCGTTGATGGTCGATTCGACTTTTACTACGCCGTATTTGATGCGGCCGTTCGATCTCGGTGCGGACTTGGTTTTTCATTCGGCGACAAAATTTTTGAGCGGTCACGGTATTGTGATTGGTGGCGTGCTGGTCGATGGCGGAAAATTCGATTGGACCAGCAGTAAAAAATATTCAACATTAACAGATAGTTACGAAGGCTTTCACGGGATGAGTTTCAGTGAGGAATCTTCCGTTGCAGCGTTTTTATTACGCGCGCGGCGCGAAGGTTTGCGCGACTTCGGCGCGTGCATGGCGCCGATGACGGCGTTTCATATTTTGCAGGGCGTAGAAACTTTATCACTGCGCATGGAAAAACATGTGGCCAACACGCGCAAGGTCGTCGCGTTCCTGAATACTCACGCAGCAGTGGAGTCGGTCGGTTATCCCGAACTGGAAAATCATCCCGATTACGCATTGGCGAAAAAATTATTGCCGCGCGGTTGCGGCGCGGTGTTTAGTTTCAACATAAAAGGTGATCGTGTTGCAGGGAAACGCTTTATTGAGTCGCTAAAAATATTTTCGCATCTGGCTAACGTCGGTGACGCGAAATCTCTGGTAATACATCCCGCCAGCACCACACATTTCCGCATGGACATGGCGGCATTGCAAGCGGCAGGCATTACCGAAGGCACGGTACGTTTGTCGATAGGTTTGGAAGACGCGGATGATTTGATCGAAGATTTGTCGCGCGCGCTTAAAGCATCGCAAAAGAGCTGATCATGCAAATCAATATCAATAATCAATCTGCTTATATTTACACCGGTGGTCGCGCATTCGACGCTACCCAGCCGACCATTATGTTTGTTCACGGCGCCGGCGCGTATCACGGCGGATGGCAATTACAAAGCCGCTACTTCGCGCATCACGGGTTCAATGTCCTGGCGGTGGATTTGCCCGGCCACGCCCAATCGCAAGGCGCGCCATTGACATCTATTGAAGCCATCGGTGAATGGTTGATCGCGATTCTCGATATGCTAAAAATAGGCCAAGCAATTTTAGTCGGTCATAGCATGGGTTCGCTCGCAGTGTTGCAGGCAGCGGGCGCACATCCACAGCGAGCGAGCAAACTAGTGTTGCTCGGCTCGGCGTATCCGATGCCGGTTTCCGAAGCGCTCTTGTCCGCAGCCAAAGCCAATGACCATTCCGCCATAGATATGTTAAACGTGTGGGGCTTGAGCCCGGCTGCGCAAATCAATACCAATCCTGCGCTGGGCATGTGGTTGAGTGGCGTCGGTTTGCGCGTGCTCGAACGCAACGCCCCCGATGTGATTTATACTGATCTTGCTGCCTGTCATGCCTATCAAGCTGGATTGGTGCAAGCGGCGAAGATTACTTGTCCCACACTTATTATGAGCGGCAAGGCAGATGTGATGACACCCGCGCGTGCAGCTAAAGGTTTGACGGATACTATTCATGATGCAAAAACTAAACTGATAGACGGCAGCGGCCATACATTAATGAGCGAGAAGCCGGATGCGGTGTTGAACGCTTTAATTGAATTCCTCGGCTGATTAGTAGGCTGGGCTGATAAGCCCAACGCGTTGTGGGATGAAATCGAGAATGCTGGGCTTGCCAGCCCAGCCTACGAAGCAGAGTGAACTATAGAGAATGCGGGGTTTATCAACCCAGCCCACGAAAAACCAATTGAATTTTTAAGCAGAAGCCCCATCTATACACTATGCAAGCCAACGCAAACGACAAACTGGTTATCGCCATTTCATCCCGAGCACTGTTTAATCTGGATGACAGCCATCGCGTGTTCCAGGAAAAAGGTGAGGGCGCGTATCATCAATACCAGATCGACCACGAAGAAGAAATTTTGCAGCCCGGCGTGGCGTTTCCATTGGTGCAAAAACTGCTCGCGCTAAACAAAGGTGGCGCCAAACATCCGCACGTCGAAGTGGTGCTGCTGTCGCGCAATAGCGCCGACACCGGTTTGCGCGTGATGAATTCCATTCGCCATCACAAGCTCGACGTCACGCGCGCGGCGTTCACGCGCGGTGAAAGTCCGTATCCTTATGTATCGGCTTACGGTACCAACTTATTTTTATCGGCTGATCCGCAGGATGTGCGGCAGTCGCTTGAAGCGGGTTTCGCTGCTGCGACGATTTATGCCGGCAGCGTCGGCGCGAATCCTTCGCCACAATTACGCATCGCTTTTGACGGCGACGCTGTGTTGTTTTCCGACGAGGCTGAACGTGTCTATCGCAAAGATGGCTTGAAGGCGTTCAACGACACCGAATCGACCGCCGCCCGCGAGCCGCTGACAGGCGGGCCATTCAAAAATTTTCTCGCCGCGCTACATCGCATCCAATCTGATTATCCATTAGAGAAGTCGCCGATCCGCACCGCTCTGGTAACGGCGCGCGGCGTGCCCGCACACGAGCGCGTCATTCGTACTTTGCGTGCGTGGAATATCCGCATCGACGAAATGATGTTCCTCGGCGGCTTGGAGAAAGGTGAGTTTTTACGCGCGTTCGGCGCGGATATTTTCTTTGACGACCAGCATGCCAATTGTGAATCGACGTCCAAGCATGTGGCGACCGGCCACGTGCCGCATGGCGTAGCGAACGAATAAAAAATTTCAAAAAAAACGCGGACATCTGTCCGCGTTTCTCTAGTTTAAAAATACAATTATCTACCGAACCGTTTGAGTATATTGCGCGTAATTTGTTGTGCTGCGGGCACAACACTGACGCCGGTAGAGGCAATAAGAAAATTATCCAGTCCCCAGCTCCACTGTATGCTTCCAGTGGCAAAAACTTGCGATTTGCTGCGGGTGGAATAAATAGTCATATTCGAGGGCAAATTAAATCCCGCAATAGGTGAGCTGGCAAGCGTAATCAGCTTATCAGGCCCATTGGGAAAAATTCGGTCTGCTTCGTAACCGAGCAATCCCG
>JBEEJL010000074.1:0-2694 GCA_041169175.1 Pseudomonadota bacterium
CAAATTTGATGCTGACAAAGTGCGTTACAACGAACTGAAAGGCACGGTAGCGGCGGCAAACAAGCCGAAAGAGTAAATTCTTTTCACGCCGAATTTTGCCTGCCTAAACAAAAATCCCATCAAACCTCTTGGCGAGATTTTTTATAAGTATTTGATTATATTAAACTTTTAACCTTGTAATTTACGCTTCAAAATTTCATTGAGCTGCGCAGGGTTGGCCTTGCCGCCCATCGCTTTCATCGCTTGACCGACAAAATAGCCGAAGGCTTTTTCCTTGCCCGCGCGATATTCCGCGACTTGCGCCGCATTCGCCGCGATGATTTGATCGACGGCTTGTTCAATTGCGCCGACATCGGAAATTTGTTTCAGTCCTTTTTTCTCGATCACGGAATCGGCGTCACCTTCGCCATTCCACATCCCGTCGAACACGTCCTTAGCGATTTTGCCACTGATGGTGTTGTCGGCAATTCGCTTCAATAATCCTGCCAGTTGCGCAGCATTAATCGGCGACGCAATAATGTCGCGGTCTTCCTTATTCAAGCGCGCCGATAATTCGCCCATGATCCAATTCGCCGCTTGCTTCGGCTCACCGCCGGCTTTCACCGTGGCTTCAAAATATTCTGCCATTTCGCGCGATGACGTGAGCACGCCTGCATCGTAGGTCGTCACCGCGTAATCACGCGCATAACGCTCGCGCATGGCTTGCGGCAGCTCGGGCATTTTGCTGCGCACATCGCTAATCCACGCCTCGCTGACTGCCAGCGGCAATAAATCCGGGTCGGGGAAATAGCGATAATCATGCGCGTCCTCTTTCGAGCGCATGGCGCGGGTTTCATCTTTGTCCGGATCGTACAAGCGCGTTTGCTGAATCACTTTGCCGCCGTCTTCGATCAGCTCGATTTGGCGCTTCACTTCGTATTCAATCGCTTTTTCGATAAAGCGGAAGGAGTTGATGTTTTTAATTTCGCAACGCGTGCCGAGTTTTTCTTCGCCCAGCGGCCGCACCGATACGTTAGCGTCGCAGCGGAACGAGCCTTCCTGCATATTGCCATCGCAAATACCGATCCAGCGCACGATCGAATGCAGAGCCTTGGCATACGCCACGGCTTCCGCCGCGCTGCGCATATCCGGCTCGGAAACGATTTCCAAGAGCGGCGTGCTGGCGCGGTTCAAATCAATTCCGGTCGCGCCGTGAAAATCTTCGTGCAAGGATTTACCTGCGTCTTCTTCCAAATGCGCGCGCGTCAGGCGAATAATTTTTTCTTTACCATCCACTTGAATCGTGATCGAGCCGCCTTGCACGATGGGCAATTCCATCTGACTAATTTGGTAGCCTTTGGGCAAGTCGGGATAAAAATAATTTTTGCGCGCCATCACCGAATGCGACGCGATCTTGCCGCCGACGGCGAGACCGAGCTTGATCGCGCGCTCGACTGCGCCGCGATTCATCACCGGCAACACGCCGGGCATGGCGAGATCGACGACGTTGGCTTGGGTATTCGGCTCTGCGCCGAATGCCGTTGAACTACCGCTAAAAATTTTCGATTGCGTCGAGAGCTGCGTATGCGTCTCGATGCCGATGACGACTTCCCATTTCATGATTGTGAACCTTCACCACAGAGACACAGAGGCACAGAGAAAGGCAAAAAAAAATTTTCGAAGAAACAAGCCCCCCCTACTTTGTCGAAGAAAGAAATTCCCTCCACCTCAAGGGGAGGGTTAGGGGTGAGACAGGGAATTCGGACAGTATGCTGTCCGCCTGTCGAACGGTGTTTCGATGCGGCGAAACACGCGCCCTGCAAGGGGGGATGGGTGACCTTCGATGCCTGATCTAACACCCACCCCCATCCTAGCCTTCCCCCTGAATGGGAAGGGACTTTCTGGGAGCTTGAAGCGACGCGGGTTTTAGCAGGGTTATTTTTTTGTGCCATGATTATTCCAACCCGCCCGGCATTTTCGCATGCCAATCGGTCGCCAATTGATATTGATGCGCGACGTTCAACATTTTCGCTTCGCTGAAATAATCGCCGACGATGTGCAAGCCAACTGTGCGACCGGCACCATCGAAGCCGCAGGGAACCGACATCGCGGGCAAGCCGGCGAGATTGGCGGCGATGGTATAGAGGTCATTCAAATACATTTCCACCGGGTCGGTTTTTTCGCCGAACTTGAATGCGCTGCTTGGCGTGGTTGGGCCCATGATGACGTCACAGACTTTGAATGCGTCGGCGTAGTCTTGCGCAATCAAGCGGCGGATTTTTTGTGCTTGTAAATAATAGGCGTCGTAATAACCGTGCGACAACACGTAAGTGCCGATCATAATGCGGCGCTTCACCTCGGCACCGAAACCTTCGGCGCGGGTTTTTTCGTACATCTCGGTTAAATCAGCATAATTTTCTGCGCGATAACCATAGCGCACGCCGTCGAAGCGCGACAAATTGCTCGACGCTTCCGCCGGCGCGAGCACGTAATACACTGGAATGGATAACTTGGAATTGGGCAAACTAATATCGACTATTGTTGCGCCGAGTTTTTTGTAATCGTCGAGCGCGGCTTGCACTGCTTTGGCTACGCCCGCATTCAGCCCTGCGCCAAAATATTCTTTCGGCAAACCGATACGCAAGCCTTTTAAGGGTTGGTTCAAATCGCGCGTGTAGTCTTCGCGCGCACGTTCGAGGCTGGTGGAATCGCGCG
>JBEEJL010000075.1:0-4590 GCA_041169175.1 Pseudomonadota bacterium
CGCCGGTCAGGTGCGCCTGCGTCCGATCATGATGACGACGATGGCAATGATCTTCGGTATGTTACCGATGGCGATCGGCTTGAGCGAAGGTGCAGAGCTGCAAACTTCGATGGGCCGTGCAGTCATCGGCGGTGTAATTACTTCTACCTTGCTCACCCTAGTGGTGGTGCCGGTCGCTTATTCTTACCTCGACAAATGGGGTCGCCGTGCTGCAGCGCGTCTCAGCCGTAAGAGCCCGATTATCTCTACCCACCTGCCTTAAATAGTTTGATCCCTTCCCTCCCCACGTGAATCTATTGAATTTTGCAAGAAATTCAGAGGTTTCCGCTTGGCGTAGCGCGTGCTAACTGCAATAATGAGAAGAGTTTTTAATCCGGCCTAAACATTCGGGCTCTATCATTTTTTACTTATTCACATTGCATGGCCTTCGATAAACCCTCTGTTCCGTCTTTGTCTCCTCAATCTAATGGGGTAGCGACCTATTTGCTGCTAACCCTTGTGCTGATTCCCGGTCTGATGCTCACCGCTTTACTATTTTTCGCGGTACGCGACTGGGAAAATGAACGCACTCGACATACTTTTGCCGAAGCAGCATCTGCGCGAATTCGATCAGCGCAAGATAATTTAATGATGGCGCAGGATGACGTAGAAAGCCTGCGAGATTTTTTTGTTGCGACGGATTTCGAGGCGAGTCGCATTGCTGTAAACGCTTTTACTACGCCCACACTTAGCCGTCATAATTGGTTGCACGCGCTCAGTTTTAATCGCTTAGTCAGCGACGAACAACGCGCAGGCTTTGAAAAATCATTACAGGCAAGCATTCCTGGTTACCGCATTACCGAGCGCGACGCTGCGGGCAATCTGATCACGGCAGAACGCCGCGCAGAATATATACCGGTTGCACAAATCGAACCCTTAAAAGGAAATGAGCTTGCGCTTGGCTACGATATTTTTTCTGATCCGATACGGCGGCAAGCCATTAATGAGGCGAGAAATACTGGCCGCACGCGCGCTACGGGACGCATTAAGTTAGTGCAGGTTGCGCAGCCAGATCAGTTTGGCTTTTTAATTTTTAGCCCGCTGCATAAAAAGAGCAATCTAAACGAATCGCTCGACAAGCGCTTTATCGGACTCTCCGTTGGTGTTATTCGCGCCAACGACGCTATTGCCGCGCCGACAGAAGCCGCAAAAGATATTGTTCTGCAATTAATTGACCGCTCAGCACCCATTAACGAACAGCAACTAGCCATGACGGAAAGTATAGCGGCTGCAAATACTGAATCTGCAAATCGGGCGAATACACAGACACTGCGCGTTGAACAATCAATGAATATTGCCGGGCGTGATTGGCGTATTGTGGCCACGCCTGCCAACGGTATGTACAGCACAAGCGCCAGCTGGTTAACCTACGCGAGCCTGTTGTCTGGCCTGTTATTTACCGCTTTGCTCAGCATGGTGACGCAACGTTCATTCGCGCTATGGAAAACCAATAATAAATTATCCAATGAAATCAATGAGCGTAAAAATGCGCAGCAAGCATTGCTGGAAAACGAAAATCAGTTGCGTTTGATTACCAACGCCATGCCTGCGGTTATCTCGTACGTAGATCAAGATTTACGGGTGCGTTTTCATAACAAAGTATTTAGCCAATGGATAGGCAAACCTGACCTTGAGATCAGCGGCCATACCTTGCAGGAAATAATGAAACCGGCAGACTTCAGCTCAGTCAAGCCGCATATGGAAGCCGCCTTGCTTGGCGCGCGACAGGATTACGAACGTAGCGTGGTATTACGCGAAGGCGCATCTGCTACCCATACCATAGTCAATTTGATTCCTCACTTTAACGAGGACAAGCAAGTCATCGGCGTATTTTCCATGACCACCGATATCAGCGCGCGTAAAAAAATAGAGGATGAACTGGCGGCAGAAAAAGAGCGCGCCCAAGTGACGCTGGCTTCTATCGGCGAAGGTGTAATTACCTCTGACGCCGATGGAAAACTGGTTTATATGAACCCGGTCGCGGAAGAATTAATTGGCGCTAAACTGGAAGATGTGCGCGGAAAGCCGGTCAACGAAGTATTTAGTTTTATCAGCGAGGGCGAGCGCGAGCCGTTGGAAAATCCGCTGCTGCGCTGTATTCGCGAAAAACAAGTCGTCGGGCTGGATGACCAATCGGTTTTACTGCGCCCTGACGGCAGTGAGTATCCGATTGATGACTCAACCGCGCCCATTCTGGATAACGCGGGTCAAACCATGGGCGCGGTGCTGGTGTTCAGCGATGTGTCGCAACAGCGTTTCCTGTCGCGACAGCTCACCCATCAGGCTTCACACGACCCGCTTACCGGCCTTATTAATCGACGTGAATTTGAAGAAAGATTGAAGCGCGCTATCACCGAAGTACGCGGCGGCAAACTGCAGCATGTGTTGTTTTTTATGGATCTGGATCAATTCAAGATAGTCAACGACACTTGCGGCCACGTCGCAGGCGATGCCTTGTTGCGCCAGATCAGCGCGGCGTTTGAACGCGAGTTACGCCACAGCGACACTTTGGCTCGGCTAGGCGGCGATGAATTCGGCGTGCTGCTCGAACATTGCCCGACCGAACAAGCTATGCATATCGCCGATCAACTGCTTAATGCCGCGCGCGATTTGCGCTTCACTTGGGCCGGCCGTATATTCCCTATCGGGGTTAGTATCGGTCTTATTGCCATCACTACCGACAGTGAGTCACACACTGAAATCATGCGCTCCGCCGATGCGGCATGTTATGTAGCAAAAGATCGGGGGCGTAATCGCGTGCAGCTATTCCAGCCCGACGATGCCTTCCTTGCGCGACGCACTGGCGATATGCAATGGTTTACGCGTATCGGCCACGCACTAGAGGAAAACCGTTTTGTGTTGTATGGCCAGCCGATACGCGCGCTGTCGAAAAGTAACGCCCGCGATGCATACGTTGAAGTCCTGGTCAGAATGAATGGTGAAGATGGCCAGCTCATTTCACCCGGCGCATTTATACCCGCCGCCGAACGCTATAACATGATGCCGCAGCTGGATCGCTGGGTGGTCAACAGCGCCGTTGCCTGGTATGCCGAGCAACTGCACAGCAAACGCCAAACAACATTACCTACTCTCGGCATTAATCTGTCAGGCGCCAGCGTAAGCGACGCAGGCTTTCTCGAATTTATCCGCACCACGCTCAAAGCGCGCGATGTGCCTGCGCGCGCGCTGTGTTTTGAAATAACCGAAACCGCTGCGATTACGCACATGAAACGAGCCGTGCGTTTTATGAATGAGCTACGTGAGACTGGCTGTCGCTTTGCGCTGGATGATTTCGGTAGCGGCATGTCTTCTTTCGCTTATCTGAAAAATCTGCCGGTAGATTTTATTAAAATCGATGGTAATTTCGTGCGCGAAATGCATAAAGACGTCGTCGATCTGGCCATGACTGAGGCAATAAATCGTATCGGCCATGTGATGAATATTCCGACCATTGCCGAGTCAGTGGAAAATCAAGAAACGCTGGATATGCTGGAAGAACTCGGCGTCAATTACGCGCAAGGCTATCACATTGCCCGACCTATGTTGCTCGATCAATTGCTGGTTGAGCCGGCAAAAGCGGTCACCGCTAAAGCACGCTGACATTTCATTTATTCTGCAGTAAAAAATTCATGCAAAACCCATCTGGCATTATTCAAACCAAGTCGAACGCGTCGCTCTGGCTACAATCAATGCCGATATTATTCGTTTTACTTTGGAGTACAGGCTTCATCGGCAGCCGCTACGCCAGCCCGTATTCCGAGCCGCTCACCTTCCTGACGCTACGCATGGCCATCGTCGCCGGATTATTATTTATCGCTTCAATCGTCACGCGCGCCCCGTGGCCGAAAAACATCACCAGTATTCGTCATGCGGCGGTGGCTGGATTACTGGTGCATGCTGGCTACCTCGGCGGCGTCATGTGCGCGCTAAAAAATGATATGCCGGTCGGCTTGATTGCGCTGATCACTTGCTTGCAGCCGATTTTGACGGCGCTCGCAGCGGGACCTTTATTCGGCGAAAAAATTACCCTGCGCCAATGGCTAGGTTTAGCGCTCGGCTTGGTTGGCGTTGGGTTTGTGGTGAGCAGTAAACTGCAAACCGCGCACGCGCCGAATCTAAGCGGCATGGGGCAGACCGTATTCGCACTGATGTCGATTACAGCGGGCACGCTGTATCAAAAACGTCATGGCGGCAATATGGATTTGCGCACCGGCGGCGTGATTCAATATGCGGCCTGCGCCGTCGTATTAGGCCTGCTGGCTGCCGCTACAGAAACCATGCACATCAACTGGACAGTGCAATTTAGTTTTGCATTGGCGTGGTTGTGTATCGTGTTATCGCTCGGCGCGATCAGTCTTTTGTATTTGCTTATTCGTCGAGGCGAGGCGGCGAAAACCGCCAGCTTGTTTTATCTCGTTCCGCCGGTCACCGCGTTGATGGCATTTATTTTGTTCGACGAAGTGCTGACCCTATGGGCTATTGTGGGTATGGCGATTTCTGCCCTCGGCGTCGCGCTGGTAATTCGCAAACCCGCCTCTCGCCAATTGGCGT
>JBEEJL010000076.1:0-6375 GCA_041169175.1 Pseudomonadota bacterium
AATAAAAAATTACAAAACGATGACAATAATTTTGTTTATCTAAAACGCCAAATGCCCAAGGAAGACGCGGCGAAAATCATGGCGCTGCAGATTCCCGGTATTTTCCAGACGCGCGAATATCGCCGCTACTACCCGCTCGGCGCGGAAACTGCGCATTTGCTCGGCTTTACCGGCGCGGAAGATAACGGCCAGGAAGGCATCGAGCTGGCGCAACAGAAATTGTTAGCCGGTAAATCCGGCAGCCGTCGTGTGATTAAAGATCGCAAAGGCCAAATTATCGAAGACGTAGAAACCATCAAGGCGCCACAGCCGGGGCATGATTTAGTATTGAGCATTGATGAACGTATTCAGCACGCCGCGCATAAAGAATTAAAAAATGCGGTGCTGAGAAACAAAGCCAAGGCCGGCGCCATCGTCGTGCTCGACGCGAAGACCGGTGAAGTATTGGCGATGGCCAACCTGCCTGACTACAACCCGAACAACCGTGAAAAATTAACGCCGGCGCAAACCCGTAATCGCGTGGTGACCGACACGTTCGAGCCTGGCTCGACGATGAAGCCGTTTACCGCCGCCGCTGCGCTGGAAACAGGGAAGTTTTCACCGGGCACTTTTATTGAAACGGGCGGCGGTTCGATGACCATCGGCCCGGCAACTATTCATGATGCACATAAAGAAGGCCGCCTCACCGTCGAACAAGTCATCCAAAAATCCAGCAACGTCGGGGCGGCGAAAATGGCGCTGGCCTTGCCGGCAGAATATTTATGGAACGTATTTAATCACGCAGGGTTCGGCAACACACCGAAATCCGGTTTTCCCGGCGAGGTCGGCGGTCGTCTGCGCCCGTTCAAAACCTGGCGCCCGATCGAACAAGCGACCATGTCTTACGGCCACGGCATTACCGTAAGTTTGTTGCAAATGGCGCGTGCTTACACCGTGTTCGCCAATGGTGGAGAAATTCTGCCGGTCTCTATGCTGAAAATAGACAACGTCCCGGCAGGTCAGCGTGTGTTCTCTGCCAAGACCACTGCCGCCGTAAACAAAATGTTGGAAATGGCGACGCAAGCAGGCGGCACCGGCACCAAAGCGCAAGTGCCCGGCTATCGCATCGCAGGCAAAACCGGCACCACGCACAAACTCGAAGACGGCGTGTATTCGCCGGATAAATTTGTCTCTTCGTTCGTTGGCTTCGCCCCGGCATCGGACCCGCGTTTGATTATCGCCATCATGATTGATGAGCCGAACGGCGGCGAACATTACGGCGGCTTGGTCGCCGCGCCGGTATTTTCTGCCGTCATGAGCGACAGCTTGCGCCATATGGGTATCCCGCAAGACGCGCCGCTACCGGAAGGCCCGCTGATTCCGCAAGAGCAGCCGTTGATCAAGGAAGAAGTGTGAATGTCGCATGCATCGAACAGGAGGCTCGATTGAATTCGCGCACGCCTATGCGATTTGACCTGAGCGGGCTGGCTAAACTCGACGCGCCAATCAATCTGCTCACTGCCGACAGTCGCAAAGTAAAAAGCGGCATGACCTTCGTCGCCTACCCTGGCGAGAAGGGGGATGGGCGACACTATATATCCGACGCAATTTCGCGTGGTGCGAGCGCGGTGTTATGGGAAAGGGACAAATTTTCCTGGCGCGCCGATTGGCAAACCCCCAACCTCGGTATCGCAAACTTAGCCCACAACATCGGCTTCATTGCCAGCCATATTTATGGCAACCCCTCGCAAAAATTATGGGTCGCGGGCGTCACCGGCACCAACGGCAAAACCTCTTGCAGCCATTGGATTGCGACGGCGTTTGCCTTGCTCGGTAAAAAAGCTGCCGTCATCGGCACGGTCGGCAATGGTTTTATCGGCAGCGCGCAACTGGATGAAGCAACGCACACCACGCCGGAAGCTATTGGCTTGCAGGCCATGCTGAAAGATTTTCTCCAGCAAGGTGCCAGCCATATAGCCATGGAAACGTCCAGCCACGGCCTCGAACAAGGCCGCGTAAATGGCGTGAAATTCGATGTCGCGTTGTTTACCAATTTAACCCGCGACCATCTGGATTACCACGGCGACATGGCTAGCTATGCGCAGGCCAAACATAAATTATTTGACATGCCGCAACTCAAAACTGCGGTGATCAATATTGACGACGAATACGGCGCGCGTTTGGCGTTCGAACTAAAAAGCAATGATCTCGACGTCATTACTTATAGCCTTAGGCACGGCGATATTCGCGGCAGCAATTTGTCGTTGACGCGCGACGGCATGCAACTCGACATCACCTCGCGTTGGGGCAACGGTAGATTGCAATCGCGCATGCTCGGCGCATTTAATGCATCGAACCTGCTCGGCGTTTTGGGCGTGTTGCTTGCAGGTGGCGTAGCTTTCAATGACGCGCTTCACGCGCTGTCGCAGCTCAGCGCACCACCCGGACGTTTGCAACAAATCGGCGGCGGCGACCAAGCCTTAGTCGTAGTCGATTACGCGCACACCCCTGATGCTTTGGAAAAAGTGTTGCAGACTTTGCGTGAAATTGTGCCGCCTGGCGGCAAATTAGTCTGCCTGTTCGGTTGCGGCGGCGATCGCGATAACGGTAAGCGTCCATTGATGGGCGCGATCAGCGCGAAGTTGGCGGACCTCAGCATTGTCACCAGCGATAACCCGCGCGGTGAAAATCCTGCGTTGATCATTGAACAAATCGTCGCCGGTATGGCTGCGGCGAAAAAAAATATCCAATCTGATCGCGCGTTAGCTATATCGCAAGCTATTGATTTAATTGATAAAAATGATGTTCTGCTAATTGCCGGAAAAGGCCATGAAGCAACGCAAGATATCGCCGGCGTGAAATCACCGTTCAGCGATGTGCAACACGCCGCCGCGGCACTACAAAAAAAATATGGCCAGTGAAAATGAAACGAGAAGTATTTGATATGACTACAGCCGTCGCCATGATGAAACTGAGCGAAGCCGCAACCGCGCTACATGCCGAGTTACGCGGCAGCGACGCGTCATTCAGTGGCGTAAGCACGGATAGCCGCAACGTAAAGGCAGGCGATTTATTTGTCGCACTCGCTGGCGAAAAATTCGACGGCCACGATTATCTCGCTATCGCGGCAAACAGCGGCGCAGCGGCGGCGCTGGTGCATAAACCCATGGCCGACAGCCCACTGCCGCTGATTGTTTGCAAAGACACACTCGCTGCACTCGGCCAACTCGCGACGTATTGGCGCGGCAAATTTAATTTGCCGCTAGTCGCCTTAACCGGCAGCAATGGCAAGACAACCGTAAAAGAAATGCTCGCCAGCATTTTGCGCGCGTATTGCGATAGCGATGCGGCAGTGCTGGCTACCGAAGGCAATCTGAACAACCACATCGGCATGCCCCTCACCTTGCTGAAACTGCGTGCAACCCATCGCTTTGCCGTGATTGAAATGGGCATGAATCATGAAGGCGAAATTAATTACCTCACGCATCTCGCCAAACCGCAAGTCGCGCTGGTGAATAATGCGCAGCGCGCGCACTTAGGCGAAGTTGGCGGGCTCGAAGCAGTCGCGCGCGCTAAAGGTGAAATTTTTTCCGGCCTGGTTAACGATGGCATAGCGATCATCAACGCCGACGATGCGAGCGAGCCCTTATGGAAATCCATCGCGCATAAATATCGCCAACTGACTTTTGCCTTGCATCAGCCGGCCGACATCACGGCTAAATTTCAGCTCAATGCGACCGGCACACCGATGCAAGTGACGACGCCGCACGGATATTTTTCTACTTTGCTGATGGTGCCGGGTGAGCATAATGCGCGCAATGCGCTTGCTGCCTGCGCCGCCGCCATCGCGCTGGAAATTCCTCTCACGGCGATTGCAAAAGGCTTGAGCCAATTCAGCGGCGTTAAAGGTCGCTTGCAGCGCAAGCCGGGCATTCATGGCGCAGACATTATTGATGACACCTATAACGCCAATCCGGATTCACTGCATGCCGCCATTGCGGTACTCAGCCAATCCGCCGGTAAAAAAATCCTCGTGCTCGGCGACATGGGTGAACTCGGCGCAGATGGCATCAAGCTGACTGAACAATCCGGCGCAGCAGCCCACCAAGCCGGGATTGATACCTTATTTACTCTCGGCGAACTCAGCGTCCATGCGGCGCGGGCCTTCGGTATCGGCGCAAAAAAATTCGTTGATCTAGATGAATTAGTTGCCACTCTCACGCCAATGCTCGATGCAAACACCGTCGTGCTGGTGAAAGGCTCGCGCTTTATGCGTATGGAACGGGTGGTCGATGCAATAACGCGACCAAATCTTAGCGCTGCCGTCGGCACGCTCGACGCCAAAGAAAGTAAATAATATGTTGCTCGAATTATTCCAATGGCTGGCGAAAGAACATGGCATCCGTGCTTTTAATGTATTCAATTACATTACTTTGCGCGCGGTGTTGGCGATGATGACGGCGCTGATTATTTCATTCATGGTCGGGCCTTATATGATCCGTCGCTTGGCCATTTTAAAAATCGGCCAGTCGGTGCGTGACGACGGTCCGCAAACGCATTTAATTAAAGCCGGTACGCCGACGATGGGCGGCGCGCTGATTTTGGTTTCCATCAGCGCCGCGACTTTGCTCTGGTGCGATTTATCCAACCACTATGTGTGGGCAGTGATTGTGACCACACTCGGTTTCGGTGTCATTGGTTGGGTCGATGACTATCGCAAAGTGGTCCATCGCAATCCCAAAGGTTTGTCGGCCAAAGCCAAACTATTTTGGCAAACCCTGATCGGCGTATCGGTCGCGGCGTTTCTCGCTTACAGCGCAAAACTGCCGCAACACACTGAACTTATTTTGCCGTTTATCAAAACGGTGGCGATTCCGCTCGGTCCGATTGGTTTTATTATCCTGGCATTTTTTGTCATCGTCGGCACCAGCAACGCGGTCAATCTCACCGACGGTCTCGACGGCCTTGCCATCATGCCAACGGTAATGGTCGCCAGTGGCCTGGCGGTGTTCGCCTACGTCACCGGTCGCGTCGATTATTCCAAATATTTATTCTTACCTTATATTCCCGGCGCGGGTGAGTTGATGATTTTCTGCGCCGCCTTGGCTGGCGCGGGGCTGGGCTTTCTCTGGTTTAACGCTTATCCGGCGGAAGTCTTCATGGGCGACGTCGGCGCGCTGGCGCTCGGCGGCGCGCTGGGTGTGGTCGCCGTCATCGTGCGCCAAGAAATTGTGTTGCTGATTATGGGCGGCGTATTTGTGGTCGAAACCCTGTCGGTGATTATTCAGGTGGCGAGTTTCAAGCTCACTGGCAAGCGCGTATTCCGTATGGCGCCGCTGCACCACCATTACGAATTAAAAGGCTGGAAAGAAACCCAGGTCGTGGTGCGCTTTTGGATTATCACCATGATTTTGGTCTTGATCGGTTTATCTACTTTGAAGCTGCGTTGAATGACCATTGAATTAAAAAATAAACGCGTATTAGTGCTCGGCCTCGGCGACAGTGGGTTGTCGATGGCGCGCTGGTTGTATGCGCGCGGCGCGCAGGTGCGCGTAGCGGATAGTCGCGACGAGCCTCCGCTAGCGCGCGAGCTGGGCAAGCATATGCCTTCGACGCCGCTCGACACGGGACCATTCAAAGCGGAAAGCTTTGCTGATATTGATTTGATTGCTATCAGCCCCGGCGTGGCGCTGGCCGAGCCGTTGGTGGCGCGAGCCATGGCCGCCAATATTCCAGTGGTCGGCGATATTGAATTATTTGCGCAAGCATTAAACGAATTAACAGTGCGACCGAAAGTTATCGCCATCACCGGCAGCAATGGCAAAACCACCGTCACGACTTTAGTCGGCGAAATGTGCCGAGCGGCGGGATTGAAAACGGTTGTCGCAGGCAATATCGGTTTGCCGGTGCTCGATGCGTTGATAGAAGCGCAAGTCAGCGGCCAGCCGGATGTGTATGTATTGGAGCTTTCCAGTTTCCAACTCGAAACCACCAGCAGTCTAAAAATTGACGCGGCAACGGTGCTTAATATCACGCAAGATCACATGGATCGTTATGCCGATATCGCTGAATACGCGATGGCGAAGGCGCGCATTTTCCGCCATTGCTCCACACAGATTTTGAATCGCGACGATGCCATGACGATGAGCATGCGCGTGAGTACGCAGCGTTGTATGAGTTTTGGTTTGAGCGTGGCGAAAAATGAAAATGAATTCGGCATTGATGAAACCGAAGGTGCGAAATGGCTTTATCAGCACAATAAAAAGTTAATTAAAATCAATGAGTTACAAATACATGGTTTGCACAACGCAGTGAATGCTTTGGCCGCGTTTGCATTATGCCGCGCGATCAATCTGAACCAAGCATCGCTGATCACGGCGCTGAAAAATTTCAAAG
>JBEEJL010000077.1:0-3012 GCA_041169175.1 Pseudomonadota bacterium
GAAGTTGATACGAACATAACCGCCGTCAAATTCGCGGGTGATATTGGCTTTTAATTGTCCTCCGTTTTCAACATTCATACCTGCATCGCGTGGCCCGCCTTCGCCATAGCGGAAGAATCCGCCGATATTTGTGTAGGTTTTGTCGTTATCTTTTGCGCCATAGTTAAAATCGTAACGGGTCTGACGATGATCTAAACCGTAGGTTAAACCTAATGCGCCGCCGGTATCTTTACCGGTTTTGCTAATGAAGTTAACAATACCGCCCGGCGAGTTGGTCGCCATTGTTGAAGCTGAACCACCACGGATTACTTCAAGGCGATCTACGTTGAAATCGGAACGCAGGAACTGATCGGCCGTGCCAAACGCAATGTCTCCGAACAACAGAATCGGCAAACCGTCTTCCTGAAATTGAACGTAGCGTGCGCCACCAGCAGATAAAGGCACACCGCGAACGGTTAAGTTGGCGTTACCTTCGCCGCCTGATGACTCGGAACGAATACCAGGTATGGAACGCAGAATTTCTGCAGCATTCGTTGCGCCTGTGCGAGTGATTTGCTCATCGCTCATAGTGCTAATGGAAACGCTGGACTTCATTTTTGAAATGCCTTGCGGCTGGCCAGTAACAATAATTGCATCCAGATTCAGAGGCGTGTTGTCATTGGCTGCTTTTTCTTGCGCAAAGGCTTGTGACGAAATAACCGCCATGATGGCCAAGGCCAAGGGGCGTATTACGGGTTTACTGTTTTTTGCTGACATTTAAGTTCTCCTGGAGGTTTTTTGGGACGCTTGCTTGCTTCGCTCTCGCTGAGGTTTACCTGTTATAGAGAGTCGCGCCACGATAGGATACAAGCATTGCAATCGATTGCAATATTGCGCCGCAACAAGCTCATCGATGAGAATTGAGTCGATTTATTCAATTCTCAATCGTTACAGGGAATTAAGCGATTTTCTTCACAGTAGGCATGAAAAATA
Organism: Pseudomonadota bacterium; assembly: GCA_041169175.1. Lineage (GTDB taxonomy): Bacteria > Pseudomonadota > Gammaproteobacteria > Burkholderiales > JBEEJL01 > JBEEJL01. Next base: position 973 of record JBEEJL010000077.1, read on the forward strand.
ACCGTGTCGTGAAATTGCAACAAGGGAAAAAATCAGGGAAAAAACTCTCGCTAAATCGACTACAACCGATTGCATTTTCGAGGAATAAAATCCCTCGAAGTGAATTTTAGGCATTACATTCCGCTAGTGGAACGCACGATGAGTTGCGTCGGCAATAATCTCGGCGCAGCTTGTGCGCCTTCGAGGATTTCTACCAGCGCCTCGACTAATGCACGCCCTGCTAAATCAATCGGCTGTCGAATCGTGGTGAGGGGTGGATGAAAATAGCGCGCGAGTTCGATGTCGTCATAACCGACGACGGCTACGTCATCAACCACGCGCAAATGTTCGTCGCGCAAAGTGCTGATGGCGGTCATGGCGAGTAAATCGCTGCAAGCAAAAATAGCGTCAAAATGTATTTGCTGTTTGCATAAATCGTGTACCGCTTTACGTGCGCTCTCAGCCAAAAACGGCACCGAGACGCAAAGCTTTTTATCCAGTTTGATTTTGTATTTGCTCAGTGCTTTTAAATAACCTTCGAAACGCTGCGCCGCTTCGGGCAAATTAACGTCGCCAAAAAATGCGATACATTTGCGCCCGGTTTTAATCAAATGTTCCGTCGCTAAAAATCCACCCGCGACATTGTCGCTACCGATGGTGCAATACAGTTGGCGCGGCAACTGCGCGCCCCATACGACAACAGGTACATTGCGTTGAGCTAACTGATTGAGCTGATCGTGATGCCGCCATTGGCCGATGAGGATGATGCCGATAGCACGACCAGAATCGTGTAATTGCGCGACGGTGTCGAGTTTGTCGGCATCGACGCGCGACAGCAACATATCGAAGCCGCGATCAGTCAGCGCATCGGCGATGCTGCCCAACATGCCGAGAAAAAACGGATCGGTTAAATGTTGGCGTGTAGCCACGTCATACGGCACCACGACGGCGATGGTGCGATTGTGGCCGAGGCGAAAATTTTTCGCGCCGACGTTGATGGAATAATTGAGCGAGCGCGCGAGCTGTTCGATGCGTTCGCGCGTGGCGTCGTTCACTAACGCGCTTTTGTTCAGCGCGCGCGATACGGTGGCCGTCGAGACTCCCGCCAGTCGTGCAATATCCGCCATTTGCAACTTGCTTGCGCTGGCATTGACGTCTTGTGGTTTCAATTTATTGCGGGTTGAATTGGGCATGCACTCAATCGTTTTTGCGTGCGGCATGTGGAAATACAGAAATCAGTAACTATTTGATTATATTAATGTTTTTGGTCGGGGCGAGAGGATTCGAACCTCCGACTCCTGCGTCCCGAACGCAGTACTCTACCAGGCTGAGCTACGCCCCGACGTCGTTAACAGTGATGCTAACACTAGAAATTTCGGGCCACTGCAAACTCACATAATTGTAGCAAACAATCTTTGTAAATTGAATTTGGCAGATGCGCAATCGCAGCACTGGCGACCTTGGCTTCGTATTTCGCTTGGCCACGCGCGTAATCTAGCGCACCAGTGGCTTTGATCGCTTCAACCACGCCTTCGAGATCATCCAAGCCGCCCTGCTCGATCGCGTGGCGGACAACATCCGCATGTTTTTTACTGCCCATGCGCATGGCGTAAATCAGCGGTAAGGTCGGCTTACCTTCCGCCAGATCGTCGCCGATATTTTTGCCCATTTGATCTTGATCGCCGGAATAATCGAGCACGTCGTCGATCAATTGAAATGCCGTGCCGAGATGAATCCCGTAGCTGGCCATCGCGTCTTCGTCGATTTTCGACGTGTTGCTGATAATCGCGCCGAGCCTTGTCGCCGCCTCGAAAAGCTTTGCCGTCTTGTAACGCACCACGCGCAAATAATTTTCTTCGTCGATATCGGCATCATGCACGTTCATCAGTTGCAGCACCTCGCCCTCGGCGATGACGTTAGTCGCTTCGGATAAAATTTCCATCACGCGCATCGAGCCGACGCTGACCATCATCTGAAACGCGCGCGAATAAAGGAAATCGCCGACCAACACGCTGGCGGCATTGCCGAACAGCGCGTTGGCGGTTTCTTTGCCACGCCGCA
>JBEEJL010000078.1:0-4122 GCA_041169175.1 Pseudomonadota bacterium
CGATAAATTGCTCGACAACGAAGACGCATTCACGCAATTCAGCGATGATTATCCGAAAGCGAACTTGCAACAGATACGCACGCTGTTACGCGCATCAAGACATGAAATCGAAACCAAACGACCGCTGACCAATTTCAGAAATCTGTTCCGCGAACTGCTCGCGACAGTGACAAAATATTCATTATAATCAAATACTTACAATCATGACTACTTCAGCAGATTTCGATAACATTACCGTCGGTTTAATCACCATTAGCGACCGCGCGTCCAAAGGCATTTATCAGGATGAAGGTATTCCTGCGCTCGATGCGTGGTTAAAAACGGTGATGAAAAACCCGATGAAAATCGTCACGCGCATTATTCCCGACGAACAACCGTTGATCGAAGCGACATTAAAAGAATTGTGCGACATAGAAAAATGTTCGCTGGTGTTAACCACCGGCGGCACCGGCCCCGCGCCGCGCGACGTCACGCCTGAAGCCACGCTCGCGGTGGCGACGCGCGAGATGCCCGGCTTCGGTGAACTCATGCGCATGAATAATTTGAAATACACCCCGACCGCGATTCTCTCGCGGCAGACGGCGGTGATCCGTGGGAACAGTTTTATTATAAATTTGCCAGGCCAACCAAAAGCGATCAAAGAAACACTGGATGGAATTTTCGCCGCCGTGCCCTACTGCGTCGATTTAATCGGCGGGCCGTATATCGAGACGCATGAAGAATTGATCAAGGCGCATCGGCCGAAGTCGGCTATTCGAGCGCCGCGCGATTAGTTTTTTGGCCAGTCGGTAACAAGCCTTCTATCAGCGCGACCGGCTCATCATCGAGCCAATCAATTTCGCCCAACACGCGATAGGCAATCTTGCCACTTGTATCGACAAGAAAAGTAGCGGGGATGCCGTTCACTTTCCAGGCGTCTTTCGCATCGGATTCTTGATCCACTAACACTGGAAATTTGATGCGCAAATCCTGCGCGAATTTGCTGGCTTTGGATTCGGTTTCGCCGGTATTGACGGCGATGACTTCCAAGCCTTTGCTGCGAAAACGTTCGCGTAGTTTTTGTAACGACGGCATTTCTTCCAAGCACGGCCCGCACCACGTCGCCATAAAATTGACGATGACGACTTTACCGCGATAATCGTTCAGATCGCGCGCTTTACCGTCGGTATCTTTCAGCGCGAGTGAAGGTGTGGGGCCGTTCCACGGTCTGAAGCGTGAAGTATCCTGCGCCAGCGAAATACTGGCGCAGGAAAGCAATACTAAAGCAGTAAAAAACTTTAATATAATCAAATAGTTACTAAACAATGATTTCACGCGAAGTCATTTCATATTTGAACGCATCAGGGTCGAGGCAATCGCGCCGGCCTTCTGCCGTTTCGCATTGCGGATACATCAAGAAACCGATCGGTTTTTTATCCGAGCCGGGTAATTTCACGTCGTAAGCATTGTTGTACGCCAGCCAATTCATTTCCCAATTGCCGAATAAAAATTTGCGCGCGGCGATAACTTTTTCGTGCGTCGCAGGCAAACCGCCCTCTTCTTCCAAAATAACTTTGCGCACGTCAGCCGGGTCAACCGGTATCCAGCCTAATCCCGCCGCATAAAATTCTGCGCGGCAATGTTGTGCTTTGGTAATCGTGCCGCTTTTGCCTAAACTCTTGTAACCGTTTTTCGAATCCGCCACGCGCACGCCATACACATCGCGCGCTGGAACGCCCGACGCACGCGCCAGCGCGACGAACAGTGCGTTGATGTCGGCGCACTTGCCGCCCATGCTATTGGTCTCGAGCATGTATTTAATATCGCCCACGCCGCAGCCGCGTGTTTTTGGATCGCGGAAAGTGTTATCAACGATCCAGTTGTAAATCGCACGCGCTTTTTCTACATCGCCCGTGACACCTGCGGTAATTTTATCGGCGGTGGTTTTGACAATACCGTCGGTTGGCTTAAGCTCGGTTGATTGTACAAACCGCGAGACATCTTCGCTCGCATCGCTACGCGAGGCGCTGAAATCGGTCGCGCGATCTATCGTGGCAAAGCGACTTTTCAGTTCCAATACCGGTCTCGCCCCATCGGGAAATTCAGCAGCCACGATGCCCGCGTTTTGCAATGGATTCATGACGGCCTGTGCTTTTCCGCCCTCGGCATTCCATTGGTTGCCGAGCGATTTTTGATAATTCGTATCGTTAATCAAAGGTAATGGCAACCATACTTTGGTCGCGCCGACAGGTTTCAAAACCTCGACACGAGTAATGGTTTCAAATATGCGCCAAGATTTGGTCGACGCTACCGGCATATCCGCCAATACGTAACTAGGCAACAACAAACCCGCAGGGGCAATACCTGCTGTCAGCAAAAAATCTCTGCGTTTCATGGCTCTCTCCAAAAAAAATAAAAAAATCTGTGGCCGACATTAGTCGGCTAGTTAGTCAAATCATTGCAGACGACAACAAATAATTATTTGCGCGCCGGCGGGTAATTAATCCAAATCACATGCACATTGTTACGCAGAGCATAACGTTCAATCGCTGCAACTTTGCCGACATCGTAATCAGCTTGTGCCGTAGAATTATCGGCGGGCAGTTGCGCGCAGCCTTGTACTAAAAACCCCGCTGCTATTAATAAACCTAAAGAAAAAATTTTCATGGCTATCCCCAAATTAAGTTAAGTGAAGAACCAGCTAACGAAAATGTTTTTATTGGTTTTACCTGTAACTAAGTGTTCCACTCACAATTATAGTCCGATAAAATCCGCTTGTAACCACACGAGAGAATCCCATGCCAGACACCCTGCTCCCCGCAATTGAACTGCAAACCGGTCACCGGCCTATCGCCAGCGTCATCTGGCTACATGGCCTCGGCGCGGACGGTAACGATTTCGTTTCCGTGGTGCGCGAACTCAAATTGCCCGATTCTCTACCGCTAAGGTTTATTTTTCCTCATGCGCCCATGCGGCCTGTGTCAGTTAACGGCGGCCACGTCATGCGCGCCTGGTATGACTTATCCCAAGGGCCGTCGGGCATGAAGTCAAATGAAAACGACATTCGCGCATCACAAAGCGAAATCTACAAACTGATCGAGCGAGAAATTTCTCGCGGCGTAGCATCGGACAAGATTATCCTCGCCGGGTTCTCTCAAGGCGGCGTCATTACCCTACAGGCAGGTTTACGCTACGAGAGAAAACTAAATGGAATCATAGCTTTATCAACCTATCTGGCGATGCACGATTCGCTCGAAAAAGAAGCCACAGAGGTTAACAAAAATATTCCGATTTTCATGGCGCACGGCGAACAGGACAATGTGATTCAATTATCGATTGCCGAAAAATCGCGCGAGGTATTACAAAAGCACGGTTACCAACCGGACTGGCATCAGTACCCAATGCCGCATTCAGTTTGTATGGAAGAAATTGAAGCTATTTCTGCTTGGCTGCAAAAACAAGTAGGCTGAGTAAGTGGCGTATAATAACGGCTTAAAAACCTCATGCCGAGTTGCGCGCTGCGCCGACTTGCCCAACAGCATCCGAATCAATCACACCAAACATAAAAAATGTCAAAAATTCTGCGCGCACTTGCCACTCAAATAAATCGTATCTGGGCCAACACTGCCCTACGCTGGACACCGCATAAGTGGCAGCCTTATTTATTTAATCGCTATGTGGCGTTCTCAGCTTTTATGATTTTTTACACCACGGCTTTGCAGCTTACCGGCGGATTGCCTTCATTGTTACATCATTTTTTCTACGAAGCGCCATTTCTTCTCGGCGCTTATTATTTGCTCAACTCATTACTAAAATCGGGCCAGTTGTCTGCATGGGCCGCCGCTTTACCGCTGGTGCTCGCCTATACTGCCTATGATGCCTTTTATGTTGCTTACGGGGCCGTGTTTCGCGTGGTTACTTTAGGCGAAGTCCCTGAGCTGGTAGATGTTCTGCCTATCTCTTATAAACTGGCATTTTCAACGGTCATAGGAATACCACTGGTATTTTTTCTTTGCCATCTGGATTTTAAAAAGTATAAACCGGCTGTAGCAGGAGGCCTGTCCATACTGGGCTTGGTATCCGTCACCGAATTATCGCCCAAGCCGATTATCTCGGCCTTCGAAAATGTCGGCGCAGGTATTG
>JBEEJL010000079.1:0-2945 GCA_041169175.1 Pseudomonadota bacterium
GTAAACAAATCCTCACCTACGCCGCGCGTGTGTTGCATGATGCGGACAATCTCAAACAATCCAGCCGCGATTTCAGTTCAGATAAATCCGGCAGCTTCACCATCGCCACCACGCACACGCAAGCGCGCTATGTGTTGCCGCCCGTGATCAAAACTTTCACGCAAAAATATCCTGACGTGCGCCTCAACTTGCATCAAGGCAACCCGACGCAAGTGGCGGAAGAAGTTGTAGCCGGTCGCGCCGACATCGCCATCGCCACCGAAGGCATGGAACTCTACAACGATCTCATCATGTTGCCGTGTTACAAATGGAATCGTTGCATCGTCACCCCGCCCGATCATCCGCTGTTGAAACAATCACCGCTCACGCTCGAAGCTTTGGCGAAATTCCCACTCATTACTTACGACTTCGCCTTCACCGGCCGGAGCAAAATCAACCAAGCCTTCGAAGCGCGCGGACTCACGCCCAACGTCGTGCTCACCGCGCTCGATTCCGATGTGATTAAAACTTATGTTGAATTAGGTTTAGGCGTCGGCATCTTAGCCGCGATGGCCTTCGAACCCGCGCGCGATGTGAACCTGCGTGTGGTGAATGCCGATCATTTATTTAAATCCAGTTTGACGCGAATAGGTATTCGACGCGGCAGTTATATGCGCAAGTATGTATATGATTTTATTGAATTATTTTCACCACAATTGAACAAGAAAACGGTGGAAGCAGCAATGGCGGGAACGGGGTCGGATTATGAATTGTGATTGAAAATCACTTTGGCTAAACCGCTCGTACCGTAGGGTACGCCGCGCGCACGCGTTACTCTCAACATTTCATCTGCTGATTTACAAAAAACCTGCTGCTCTTCGAAAAAAATTTCCTTCGCTACATCACGCATCTACGCGTGCGCGCGGCGCACCCTACATCACTACACTTTTCTTTCCACAATGACGTAATGTTTTTTGACGTGCTCTACCACTTCAAAAATAGCTTGTGTACCTGCAGGAATAATCGCCGACTCACCGGCATTAATTTCTGTCACCTTATCGTCAACATGCAATCGCGCTTTACCAGAAATCACATGAAAGAATTCATCCTCCGTCGGACCCATAAAAATTTTCCACGCGCCGACTTCGCATTCCCAAATACCTGAATTAATCTCACCGCTGGCATTGGTGAATAAATTCCATGTTGTTCGCCTCGGATTACCCTTAACCAATCTTTCAGGTTTTGGAAAATCAACTTCAGGCTCTGGCAACTTGCCATCAAAACTAATAATTTCTGTCATAAATCCTCCCATCCGTAGGGTGCGCCGCGCGCACGCGTAACACTTTCATTCAATCCGCCTCACCAAAATCACCCTCTTGCATCGCTGAATTACCACCCCAATTTTCCGGATAATGTCCCAACGCCACATGCCGATGAAACGTCGACTGCGGCCAATCTTTTACTGATTTTACATAACCATGCTTCACCGGATTGTAATGCGCATAATTCACATGCATTTCAAAATCTTTATCGTCGCGAATTTGATGTTCCCAAAATCGTCTTTGCCAGAAGCCGGATTCTTTACGACGTAAGCTCGATGCACTTTGCGAAACGCCGACAAGATGCGCCGCCTTTTGCGAAGTGAGGCGTTTGATAATCGACAAACGTGTGCTGTAATCCGTATCGCCTTCGGGCAAAGTCATGACCAAGTGCATGTGATCGGGCAACACCACCCAAGCATCAATCTCGAATGGGCGCTCGGTGCGAACTTTTTCAATCGCTTCGCGTAACGCCGCAAGTGCGTCGAGATGGTGAGAATTTTTTGTCGTTGGTAGGTGTTGATGGTGAAGAAGAATGTTCCGCCTTGGGCAAAGGCTCGGCGATAGCGCGTCATTTGTTTAAATGATTACGTTCATTTGTTGATAACGAGACCGAACGCGTGCGCGCGGCGCACCCTACTCCATGTTTCAAGCAATGAATCACTATTCATTTTTATGCCCCACGCTTAGCAAAATCCTTCATGCGGAATCCCATCATCCACAACGCTGCCAAATAAGATACCGAGCCGAGCGTGACTAAAAACGTCAGGCGCAATAATTTTTCGTAGGCTTTGGCGTTTAACCATAGATCGTCTACGCCCATCGCGAACCAGAGCACTGCGCCCATCGCGGCTAACGCAACTAATAGTTTTATGGTGAAGATTCCCCAGCCGGGTTGCGGGTGGTAAATATTTTGTGTACGCAGTTTCCAGTATAAGAAGCCGGCATTCACGCACGCGCCTAAACCTATCGCCAGCGCAAGGCCGGCGTGGTTCATTTTGAAACCGAAGACGAAAACCAGGTTCATGATTTGCGTCGCGGCTAAAGTAACTAGTGCGATCTTCACCGGCGTGCGCACGTTTTGTCTTGCGTAAAAACCCGGCGCTAATATTTTCACTAGCAGCATACCCGTTAAGCCAACGCTGTAGGCGATAAGTGCCGCGCGCGTCATATAAACATCGTTTGCGCTGAACTCGCCGTAATGAAATAACGAAGTAATCAGCGGTACGGAAATTAACGCGAGCGCCAGCGCGGCGGGCAAGGTGAGCATGACGGTAATGCGCAGGCCCCAGTCGAGCAGCTTGGAATATTCTTCGACGTTACTATTGGCGTGATGTTTGGCGAGGCTGGGCAATAAGATAGTACCGAGCGCAGTGCCTAACATGCCGTTGGGGAATTCCATTAAGCGATCCGCATACATCAGCCATGAGACGCTACCGTTACCCAGCAACGAGGCGTATAAAGTATTGATCAATAATGAAATCTGCGCGACGGAGACGCCGAGCACGGCGGGGCCCATGAGCTTGAGAATACGCCACACGCCGGGATCGTGGAAGTCGAGTTTGAAGCGCGGTAACAATTTGAGTTTAGCCAGCGACGGCAATTGAAACGCGAGTTGCAACACGCCGCCAACGAACACCGCCCATG
>JBEEJL010000080.1:0-10390 GCA_041169175.1 Pseudomonadota bacterium
CCCGGATGTTGCGCGATTTTTTTATACATCAAAGGCTGCGTGACCAACGGCTCGTCCTGCTCGTTATGACCGAGACGGCGATAGCAAACCATGTCGATGACCACATCCTTACGGAAGGTCATGCGATAGTCCAACGCGATTTGCGTCACGAGAATACACGCTTCAGGATCGTCAGCATTCACATGGAACACTGGCGCTTCGATAGATTTCGCGATGTCGGTGCAATAAATGGTCGAGCGCGTGTCGCGCGGATCCGACGTGGTAAAACCAATCTGGTTATTGACGACAACGTGTACCGTACCGCCGGTTCGATAGCCGCGTGTCTGCGACAGGTTCAAGGTTTCCATCACCACGCCCTGCCCGGCAAACGCTGCGTCGCCATGCAATAGAATCGGCAATACTTGCTTGCCGTCCATATCTTTACGGCGTTTTTGCCGCGCACGTACCGAACCTTCGACGACGGGATTCACTATTTCCAAATGCGACGGATTGAACGCCAAAGTGAGATGCAGCGGGCCATCTTTGGTTTGCACGTCGCTGGAAAAACCTTGATGGTATTTCACGTCGCCGGAAGAAAGTTTGGAGGCGGACTTGCCTTCGAATTCAGAAAATAAATCTTTGGGCAATTTGCCCAAATTATTCACCAGCACATTCAGACGACCGCGATGTGCCATGCCGATGACGGCTTCTTTCACGCCTTGCGCACCGGCGCGCTGAATCAACTCGTCCATAATCGGAATCAGCGTATCGCCACCTTCAAGCGAGAAACGCTTTTGCCCGACGTAACGCGTGTGCAGATATTTTTCCAATGTTTCTGCGGCGGTCAGGCGTTCGAGCAAATGTTTTTTCTGCTCGGTGTTGAGCGTGGCTTTCGAACGCACGCTTTCGAAGCGTTGCTGTAACCAGCGCTTCTGCTCCTGGTCGGAGATATACATATATTCCAAGCCAACGCTGCCGCAATAGGTCGATTTAACAATATCGACGATCTCGCGCAGTGTCGCCATTTGCGGGCCGAACAAGGAACCGGTGTTGAAGGTTTTATCCAGATCGGCTTCAGTCAAACCGTAGGTCGATAATTCCAACTCTGGCACGCGCGGGATTTCCTGGCGCTCAAGTGGGTCAAGCTTGGCGACGCGATTACCGACAAAGCGATGCGCGTTGATCAGTTGCAACACCGCGACTTGCTTGGCGCTGGCTTCTGCATCGACTGATGTGGCTGAACGATTGCCGTTTTTGGTCAGCTTGGCAAAGGAATCGATAATCGGTGAGTGCGCGATGTCGCGCGTGACGGCACCGGAAGTTTTTTGCAACTCATCGAAATATTTTTTCCATTCATCGCTGACCGAATTCGGGTCGGCGAGATAGTTTTCGTATTGTTCTTCGATAAACGGCGCATTCGCGCCGTTGAGGTAGGACGTGCTTTGCAACTGTTTCATTGATTCACTCCTTCGGTCTTCGCTGGCGATCAGCCGCGCTTGGACAGGGGTTTGACATCGCGTCGTGGCGAGCCTAAATAAAGCTGACGTGGGCGACCAATTTTTTGTTCAGGGTCGGAAATCATTTCGTTCCATTGCGCGATCCAGCCGATGGTGCGACCCATAGCAAAGATCGCAGTGAACATGCTCACCGGAATACCCAACGCGCGCAACACAATGCCGGAATAAAAATCGACGTTGGGGTAGAGTTTTTTCTCAATGAAGTAAGGATCTTCGAGGGCGACTTTTTCCAGCGCCATCGCCAGCTTGAATAACTTATCGTCATGCAAACCCAATTCGTTCAGCACTTCGTGGCAAGTTTTGCGCATCACATCGGCGCGCGGGTCCATATTTTTATATACGCGATGACCGAAGCCCATCAATTTGAAACCGGAAGTCTTGTCTTTGGCTCTAGCTACAAATTCGGGAATGCGTGATTCGTCACCGATTTCCCCGAGCATTTTCAAAACGGCTTCATTGGCGCCGCCATGTGCCGGCCCCCACAGCGCGGCGATACCAGCTGCGATACAAGCGAAAGGATTCGCGCCCGACGAGCCGGCGAGACGCACGGTCGAGGTCGAAGCGTTTTGTTCGTGGTCGGCATGCAAAGTCAGAATACGATCGAATGCTTCGACCAACACTGGACTCGGTTTGTATGGCTCGCACGGGGTAGCGAACATCATGTACAAAAAGTTTTCCGCATAGGACATATTGTTTTGCGGATACATGAACGGCAAACCCTGGTTGTAGCGATAACACATCGCGGCAATGGTCGGCACTTTGGCGATCAAGCGTATCGCCGAGACTTTGCGGTGATCCGCATTGGTGATGTCGAGCGAGTCGTGATAAAACGCTGACAGCGCGCCGACCACGCCGACCATGACGGCCATCGGATGCGCATCGCGACGGAAGCCTTTAAAGAAATTGGTCAGTTGATCATGCACCATCGTATGTTTACGAATGGTGGTGTTGAAACGCTCGTATTCAGATTTGCTCGGCAGCTCACCATTGAGTAACAAATAGCAGACTTCGATGAAATCCGAGTGCTCAGCCAATTGCTCAATTGGATAACCACGATAGTAAAGCAAGCCTTCATCGCCATCGATAAAGGTGATTTTGGAATTACACGAAGCAGTGGATAAAAAGCCTGGGTCGTAAGTGAACATGCCGGTTTTGGCCAAGGTGCGGATGTCGATGACATCAGGACCTAGCACGCCGCCGTAAATGGGGAAATCGACCGAATGTTTGCCCGCGCCGTTTTCGTAGGTTAGCGTGGCTTTGCTTTTTGCTTCCATGTTCTTCTCCGAGATGCCGGGATGTGTTCCCGTTAATAAAAAACTGAATTAAATCAATAACTTATATTATCGCCTCAAGCGGCGCGTATTTTTTCGAGTATGGGCAATAAGCTTGCCTGTTGCAATGGCGCTTTATCCAGCACCACATCCAACAAATCATTATCCTGCAACTGCAGCAATTGGTCGAGTTCGACTTGCTCTTGTTTACTCAAAGTGGCTAATTCTTTAGCGAGAAAACGCGTGAGCAAAATATCCAACTCAAGCAAACCGCGCCGGCAATGCCAGCGCAGTCGGTCATAGTCGCGATTCTCAGACGGCACGCTTGACCATTAGCTCTTTGATTTTGCCGATGGCGAGCGAAGGATTTAAACCTTTCGGGCACACATCGACGCAATTCATAATCGTATGGCAGCGGAATAAGCGATACGGATCTTCCAGATCGTCGAGGCGCGCGCTGGTCGCTTGATCGCGCGTGTCGGCGATGAAGCGATAGGCTTGCAACAAACCCGCTGGTCCGACGAATTTATCCGGATTCCACCAGAATGAGGGGCACGAGGTGGTGCAACAAGCGCACAAAATACATTCGTACAAGCCGTTCAACTCTTCACGTTCAGCAGGTGATTGCAGGCGTTCTTTATCCAACGCGACTGGGCTGTTGTTTTGCAAAAACGGTTTGACCGAATGATATTGTTTGAAGAATTGCGTCATATCGACGATCAAATCGCGAATGACCGGTAAGCCCGGCAAGGGGCGCAACTCAACCGGTTGCTTAATCTCAGACAGCTTGGTGATGCAAGCCAAACCGTTTTTGCCGTTGATGTTCATCGCATCCGAACCACAGATGCCTTCGCGGCAAGATTTACGAATGCTGAAAGTATCGTCCTGTTCTTTCAAGCGCAACAACGCGTCGAGCAACATGCGGTCAGTCGGCTCGAGTTTGACTTCGACGTCCTGCATATACGGCTTGGCGTCGGCGTCCGGGTTGTAGCGATAGACTTTGAATTTCATCGTTTGGGGTGTCATGGCATGCGTCCTAGAATGTGCGTTCTTTGGGTTCAAACGACTCAACCGTCAGCGGCTTCAAATGCACTGGCTTGTAGCTCAGGCGATTGTCTTGCTTGTACCACATGGTGTGCTTGAGCCAGACTTTGTCGTCACGGCCATTCGGATAATCCGGACGGTCATGACAATCGGCGCGATCATGCGCGCCGCGCGTTTCTTTGCGCGCTTCAGCGGAAATCATGGTCGAGAGTGCGACTTCAATTAAGTTATCCAACTCCAGCGCTTCGATGCGCGCGGTGTTGAATACCTTACTTTTATCTTTGATCATGGTGCGCTTGGCGCGTTCGGCGATGGCTTGCATTTTCTTCACGCCGGATTCGAGCAAATCAGGGAAACGGAACACGCCGCAATGCGCTTGCAAAGTCTGGCGCATATCGTCGCCCACTTGCGCGACGCTCTCGCCATCGGTTTGATTATCCAAACGCGCAAGTCGCGCGAGGCTGACATTGGCGGCGTTAGCCGGCAAATCTTTATGTGCTGGTGTGCGTTTCAAAAACTCGACCATGCTGTCGCCAGCGGACTTGCCGAATACGAGCAAATCAGTCAATGAATTAGTACCGAGACGATTCGCGCCGTGTATCGACGCACAAGCGCATTCGCCTGCTGCGTAAAAACCTTTGACCTGCACTTCCGGATTGCTGCCTTCGGGCACAATCACTTCGCCTTTGTAATTGGTCGGAATCCCGCCCATCATATAGTGGCAAGTCGGCACGACCGGAATCGGTTCTTTAATCGGATCGACGTTGGCGAATTTAATCGCGATTTCGCGGATGCCGGGCAGACGCTTGTTGATGGTTTCCGGGCCGAGATGATCGAGCTTCAACAACACGTGATCAGCATTTTTACCCGCGCCGCGACCTTCTTTGATTTCCGTTGCCATCGCGCGCGACACCACGTCGCGCGGTGCGAGGTCTTTCAAGTTCGGCGCGTAGCGTTCCATGAAACGCTCGCCGTCTTTGTTCAATAAAATGCCGCCTTCGCCGCGCACACCTTCGGTAATCAACACACCTGCGCCAGCCACGCCTGTCGGATGAAATTGCCAGAACTCCATGTCTTCCAGCGGAATACCGGCGCGGGCGGCCATGCCAAGTCCGTCGCCGGTATTGATAAACGCGTTGGTGCTGGCGGCGTAAATGCGCCCTGCGCCGCCCGTCGCAAACAGCACGCATTTGCTATGGAATATCGACACTTCGCCGGTTTCCATTTCCAGCGCGGTCACACCGACCACATCGCCGTCGGCATCGCGAATTAAATCCAGCGCCATCCATTCGACAAAGAATTGCGTGTTGGTTAAAACATTACGCTGATACAAAGTATGCAACATGGCATGACCGGTGCGGTCGGCAGCGGCGCAGGAACGCTGCACCGGCTTTTCGCCGAAGTTCGACGTATGCCCGCCGAACGGACGCTGGTAAATCGTGCCGTCGTCGTTGCGGTCAAACGGCATACCGAAATGTTCCAGCTCGCGCACCACTTCCGGCGCAGAGCGGCACATGAATTCAATGGCGTCCTGGTCGCCGAGGTAATCGCTGCCCTTGACCGTGTCATACATATGCCACATCCAGTTGTCTTCGCCCATGTTACTCAAAGCGGCGCCGACGCCGCCTTGCGCGGCGACTGTGTGCGAGCGCGTGGGGAACACTTTAGAGAGTACGGCGGTTTTGTAACCAGCGGTGGAAAGCTGAATCGCCGCGCGCAAACCTGCGCCGCCCGCGCCGACGATCACGGCATCATAAGTACGTTTTGCGACTGCCATTTATGCACCCCACAGAATAGAGACGGACCAGATGGTGTAAGCCACCAAGGCCACGATGACCAAGACTTGCAGCCCTAAGCGCACGCCGGTCGGTTTAATGTAATCCATGAAAATATCGCGTACGCCGACCCAGGCGTGATAAAACACGCAGAGGAAAAACATCAAGGTCGATATCCGCATAATGTTGGAAGCGAACAAGCCTTTCCATTTGGCGTAGTCAAATGGCGCGCCAGCCAAAATCACACCAATAATAAAAAAAGTATAAAGCGCCATAATCACGGCAGTGATGCGTTGAGCGAGCCAATCGCGCAGGCCGTAATGGGCGCCGGTAACGTGACGATTTACCATAATTTAATTCCTATCAATAAAGTCAGAACGAGGCTCACAACCATAACGATTTTGGCCGACAGCCGCGACGACTGCAGGTCGATGCCCTTGTGCATATCCATCAACAAGTGGCGGATACCCGCGCAGAAATGATGCAAATAGGCCCAGGCAAAACCCAGCATGATAAGTTTTGACAGCGGATGCGCGAACTTGGCTTGCAGGCTGGCAAAACTATCCGGCGAAGCCAGGCTGGCACCCAAAGCCAACAGCAATAAAGGGATAAAAAACAAAAACAAAATCGCGCCGCTGACCCGATGCAGAATCGACACGACACCCGGAATAGGCAATTTGATTTTCATCAAATCGAGATGTTTGGGGCGTTTTTTAATAGTTTCGCTCATATTAATAGTCCAATATAATCAAATAGTTATAAAATATATATAAAGTTGATTGTTAACTCAATTCGGCATGGTAGGAATAGCCTTCCGTGTAGCAAAGCCCCCTGCGCCACTCCACCGGCCGATCGCCATAAGTGTAAGCAATACGATCGACGCACAATAAGGGCACGCCGATTTTGACGGCAAGATGCGCCGCCGTATCTTTATCTGCCACGACCGCACTGAGGCGCTCTTCGGCGCGAATCATGCGCAAACCATATTGGCTTTCGTAAAAGCTGTAAAACGAACCTTTGAAACTGGCGAGCTTTTCCTGCGTCATGCCTTTGAACAAGGCTGCAGGCAAACAAATCTCGTCCAGAATAATCGGCTTGCCGGAATAGCTCAACACGCGCTTGACGGAAAACACTGGCGCGCCGACGCGGATATCGATTAGCCTGGCGACTTCGGCGCTGGCTTTAGCGCGACCGAATTCGACCACGATGCTATCGGGATAGGGCGTATCGCCCTCGTTATTCATCACGCGCAAAAAGCGAAAATGCGAACGCTCTTCTGCGTGCGTGGCGACGAAAGTGCCTTTGCCTTGACGCCGCACGACGATGTTTTCGCTCGCCAGCTCGTCTATGGCTTTACGCACCGTACCTTGACTGACTTTGAAGCGCGCGGCGAGTTCGATTTCGCTCGGAATCGCCTCGCCCGGGCTCCATTCGCCCGCAATCAAGCTCTGCGTGATCAGGATTTTGATCTGATCATACAGCGGGCGGAAACTCGGCGGTGTAGGTTGATGTTTTAACATAACTATGCATGAATTTTATCACGCAAATGCAGCATGTCCAGCATTTTATATCTTATATAAGATATAAGTCTGATTGACATCGTGGGACACTCAAGCTAGACTTTTGTTTCGGCTAATTCTCCTATTTTCAGCGGGACGCTCATGATCACCTCTCTTTCCCCCGGCGCCAAATTCCGCTCCGCCGTCGCCGCCGAAAAACCCTTGCAGGTCATCGGCGCGATCAATGCCTATACCGCGCGCATGGCCGAAGCCTCGGGATTCAAAGCCCTCTATATATCCGGCGGCGGTGTGGCGGCGAATTCCCTCGGCATGCCCGACCTCGGCATCAGCACCATGGAAGACGTGCTGATCGACGCGCGCCGCATTACCGACGTGACCACCCTGCCACTATTAGTCGATATCGACACCGGCTGGGGCGGCGCATTCAATATCGCGCGCACCATTCGCACCTTTATCAAAGCGGGCGTCGCTGCCGTGCATATGGAAGATCAAGTCGGCACCAAGCGTTGCGGCCATCGTCCGGGTAAAGAAGTCGTCAGCAAAGAAGAAATGGTCGATCGCATCAAAGCTGCCGTCGATGCGCGCACCGATCCGAGCTTTGTCATCATGGCGCGCACCGATGCGCTGGCGGTGGAAGGCATCAACGCCGCCATGGACCGTGCTTGCGCCTATGTCGAGGCCGGTGCCGACATGATTTTCCCCGAA
The DNA here is from genome assembly GCA_041169175.1 of Pseudomonadota bacterium. Classification (GTDB taxonomy): domain Bacteria; phylum Pseudomonadota; class Gammaproteobacteria; order Burkholderiales; family JBEEJL01; genus JBEEJL01. The sequence continues at coordinate 7,812 of JBEEJL010000080.1, forward strand.
GCCATGACCGAACTCTCGATGTATAAACAGTTCAAACAAGCAGTCAAGGTTCCGATTCTGGCCAATATCACCGAGTTCGGCCACACCCCGCTCTACACGCGCGAAGAGTTAGCAACAGTTGACGTCGATATCGTGCTGCATTGCTGCTCTGCCTACCGCGCCATGAACGCGGCGGCACTCAAAGTCTATCAATCCATCCGCGCCGAAGGCACACAAAAAAACGTCGTGGACCTGATGCAAACCCGCGCAGACTTGTACAAATATCTGGACTATCATTCTTATGAGCAGAAGTTAGATGAGCTTTTCTCTAAGAAAAAATTTTAATTTAATCAATTAGTTACGATACACACTTAAAGCAGAGGATTTCATATGGCTGACACTCCTATCGTTCCGAAAGCAAAAAAATCGGTCGCCCTTTCCGGCGTGGTCGCGGGCAATACCGAGCTGTGTACCGTTGGTCGTACCGGTAACGATTTGCATTACCGCGGCTATGACATTCTCGATATCGCCGACGATTGCGAGTTTGAAGAAATCGCCCATTTGCTCGTCCACGGTCGCTTGCCGAACAAAGCCGAGCTGATCAATTACAAACAAAAACTGCAATCGCTGCGCGGCCTGCCGACCAACGTGCATGACGCGCTCGAATGTCTGCCCGCCTCCGCTCATCCGATGGACGTGTTACGCACCGGCGCCTCAGTGCTCGGCTGCACGCTACCGGAAAAGGACGACCATAACATCGCCGGCGCGCGCGACATCGCCGACCGCCTGATGGCCAGCTTCGGCTCGATGCTGCTGTATTGGTACCACTACAGTCACAACGGCAAATGCATCGATGTTGAGTCGGACGAAGACTCCATCGGCGGGCATTTCCTGCATCTACTGCATGGTAAAAAGCCCAGCGCGTCGTGGGTCAAAGCCATGCATACCTCGCTCAATCTCTACGCCGAGCATGAGTTCAACGCATCGACTTTCGCCGCGCGTGTGATCGCGGGCACGGGCTCCGATATTTACTCCAGCGTCAGCGGCGCTATCGGTGCGCTACGCGGCCCCAAGCACGGCGGCGCCAACGAAGTCGCCTTCGACATTCAGCAGCGCTATCAGGATGCGGATGAAGCGGAAGAAGATATCAAACAGCGTATCGCCGACAAACAAATCGTCATCGGCTTCGGCCATCCGGTTTATACCGTCAGCGACCCGCGCAACAAAATCATCAAAGGCGTCGCGAAAAAGCTATCCAAAGAATCGGGCAATATGAAGCTGTTCGACGTCGCCGAACGCATAGAAACCGTCATGTGGGCGGAGAAAAAAATGTTCCCCAATCTCGACTGGTTTAGCGCGGTGAGCTATCACATGATGGGCATTCCGACCGCCATGTTCACGCCGCTATTCGTCATCTCGCGTACCTCAGGTTGGAGCGCGCATGTGATCGAGCAACGCGTCGACGGCAAGATTATTCGCCCGTCAGCCAATTACATCGGCCCGGAAGATCAGCAGTTCATCCCGTTGGACAAACGAAAATAAGGCGATAAACACTCGAATGCCTGACGGCTTTAGGTTTATGATTGTGGAAAAATAATATTCTGCAACAATACCTAGGAGAGACTGTCATGGCGTACTTAAAAACAGAGGCAGGAACTAATGAAATCAAAACCCGGGCGCTGAAATTGTCCGGCCAGTTGCGCAATTTGTTGTTAATGGTGGATGGCTTCAAGACTGGCGCAGAACTGGAAGCCATTGCGCAGTCGCTCGGCGCACCCGCAGGCGCGCTGGCAGAACTGGTGCAAAGAGGATTGATAGCAGATGGCGCGATCACCGCTACGCGCAACATGGCAGATGACGCAGAAATTACGGCAATACTGAATCCGCTGCGGGCAAAAGAACAAGAGGCAGAACGCTACACCCGATTACAGCAAACCATGAACGATATCGTGCGCAGCACTATGGGATTACGCGGTGTGTTCATGACGATGAAAATAGAAAAATGTATGAATCTCGCCGATTTGAAAATGCTGTATCCGAATTTTGAAGCAGCAGTGGTCAAAGGCGCAGGCGAGCAAATCGGCAAAACTTTATGTTACAGCGTGCGCAAAGACTTGTCCCTATAACTATTTGATTTTATTTAATTTTTAACTAACCGCAAAGGAAGTTTTCGTGTCCGCTCATATCTCCAATGTTCGTCCCAAGCCCGATAAAGTTTTAGTCGATATCGTAGATTACGTTACAAAATACCAAATCAAAAGCAAACAAGCCTACGACACCGCGCGTAATTGTTTGATCGACACACTCGGCTGCGGCCTCGAAGCTTTGGAATATCCGGCGTGCAAAAAACTGCTCGGACCGATTGTTCCGGGCACCGTGGTTCCCAATGGCGCCAAAGTGCCCGGCACGCAATTTCAGCTCGATCCGATTCAAGCTGCATTCAACATCGGCGCGATGATCCGCTGGCTCGACTTTAACGACACTTGGCTCGCCGCGGAATGGGGCCATCCTTCCGATAACCTCGGCGGCATTCTCGCCACGGCGGATTGGTTATCGCGTAACGCCGTCGCAGCAGGCAAAGCGCCGCTGACAATGAAAGC
>JBEEJL010000081.1:0-6260 GCA_041169175.1 Pseudomonadota bacterium
ATGCGGAATCTGATACTACCCATGGATGTAGGCTCAGTAGCAAAGCAGCTACCAAAGCAAGAATTGCAAGTGCTCTACGAAATATATGCATGTGTTCTAATAGCGAATCAAATGACTCAACGGTTCGAAATTTTTCTATTCGGAAAATGGCATTTATGAGATTAAATTTAGTTATAATTTCGTTACTATCTTGACTATAGTTATTATATTATTTTTACGCTGTAACCGCCTTAGACTCCCCCGGCTTCAACCCCTCCACCGTCCAATCGCATATCGCATAGCGAATCAAACGCAATGTCGGTAAACCGACTTTCGCGGTCATGCGGCGCACTTGGCGATTTTTCCCTTCGTTGATTTTCATCTCTAACCAACTGGTGGGAATGTTTTTGCGGAAACGAATCGGTGGATCGCGCTCCCATAGTTTGGCCGGCTCTTCGATGACTTTTACTTTGGCGGGTTGGGTGGTGAAGTCGTCGAGTTCGACGCCTTTTGCTAATGCGTGCAATTGTTCTTTGGTCGGCACGCCTTCGACTTGCACCCAATAAGTTTTGAACATTTTGTGTTGCGGGTGGCTGATTTGTTTTTGTAACGCGCCGTCGTCGGTGAGCACGACCAGGCCTTCGCTGTCGGTGTCGAGGCGGCCGGCGGGATAGACGTTGGGGACTTTGATAAAGTCTTTTAGCGTCGGGTATTTGCCTTCGGGGGTGAATTGGCAAATCACGCCGAGGGGTTTGTTGAGCAGGATGATGGCCATGCGTGTTGCTTTCAGTATCAATAGGATAGCGCCATTATGACACTTGTGATGGAAACCCCGTCTAAAATCTGCGATAATTGCCTGTTGATTAATAAAACATTTTTCAAATAAGCTGCATCGCCACAAGCCACAGCAACAACCCCGGAGAAGAATATATTATGTACAAGCACATTAAAGTCCCGACAGTCGGTGAAAAAATTACCGTCAATAAAGATTTCTCGTTGAAAGTTCCTGATCATCCGATTATCCCGTTCATCGAAGGTGACGGTACCGGCGTGGACATTACGCCGGTGATGATCAAGGTCGTCGATGCGGCGGTGAAAAAAGCATACGGCGGCAAAAAACAAATTTCGTGGATGGAAATTTATTCCGGCGAAAAATCGACGCGCGTGTATGGCGAGAACGTCTGGTTGCCGGAAGAGACTTTGCAAGCCGCAAAAGAATACGTCGTATCGATTAAAGGCCCGTTGACCACGCCGGTCGGCGGCGGTATTCGTTCGATCAACGTCGCGTTGCGTCAGGAATTGGATTTGTATGTGTGTCTGCGCCCAATCCGTTATTTCACCGGCGTGCCTAGCCCGTTGAAGCAACCGGAAAAGACCGAGATGGTGATTTTCCGTGAGAACTCGGAAGATATTTACGCCGGTATCGAATGGCAACAAGGTAGCGATGACGTGAAAAAAGTCATCAACTTTTTGCTTAAAGAAATGAACGTGAAGAAAATTCGCTTCCCCAATACTTCCGGCATCGGCATCAAGCCCGTGTCGATTGAAGGCTCGGAGCGTTTGGCGCGCAAAGCGATTCAATACGCCATCGACAACAAGCGTAAGTCGGTGACCATCGTGCACAAAGGCAACATCATGAAATACACCGAAGGTGGCTTCCGTGATTGGGCTTACGCTTTGGCGCAAAAAGAATTCGGCGCGACTTTAATCGACGGCGGTCCGTGGATGAAATTGCCGAATGGCATTGTGATTAAAGACGCTATTGCCGATGCGTTCTTGCAACAAATTTTATTGCGTCCGGAAGAATACGACGTGATCGCGACCTTGAATTTGAACGGCGATTACATTTCCGACGCATTGGCTGCGCAAGTCGGCGGTATCGGCATTGCGCCGGGCGCGAACTTGAGCGACTCGATTGCGATGTTCGAAGCCACGCACGGCACCGCGCCGAAATACGCAGGTAAGGATTACGTTAATCCGGGTTCGTTGATTTTGTCTGCTGAAATGATGTTGCGTCATATGGGCTGGCTCGAAGCGGCGGATTTGATTATCAGCTCGATGAGCAAATCGATTGCGGCGAAAAACGTCACCTACGATTTCGCGCGTTTGATGCCGGGGTCAACGCAACTCTCTTGCTCCGCGTTTGGCGATGAGATGATCAAGCACATGTAATTTAATGCAGGCAAAATACATTAATGGGCGGGTAACCGCCCATTTTTATTTGCGACGATGGGCAGAGGAAATGTGGAAAAAATTACCCCTGAGAATGCAGCTGGACAACTGTCCAGCCAGATCATCAGGGGTAAGAGATTCGGGGATAAACCCGATAGCAGATTATGCAGCCTGGATGTTCGAGGCTTGTTTGCCTTTTGGGCCTTGGGTGATTTCAAACTGAACTTTTTGCCCTTCTTTCAATGTCTTAAAGCCGGCCATCTGTATCGCGGAAAAGTGCGCGAAAAGATCTTCGCTGCCATCGTCCGGGGTAACAAACCCATAACCTTTTGAGTCATTGAACCACTTCACTGTACCTGTTGCCATGTTCCGTCCTTGATAAAAAACCGGGCTGGAAACCCGAACTTTGTTTGAGTTTCAAGGACCGCTAAAAGGACTCCCCCTTTGCACGTTACTTGAAGCCAAACTCCAAAAAGCTTTTTACGCCTTTCAAACCAAGTTCGTCAATAGGTGGGTTATAGTATTCATGTTGCATCGCGGGGCTTGAAAAATCTCGGCAGAAGCCCAAAATAGTGATTGTAAGAATTGGAGTGAAGAATCAAGCTTATGGCAACCAAGCAAAAAGACGGCGTAGTCCTAGAAAAACAGCGTAGTAAAACCAAGCCGCCGCCGATGTTCAAGGTGGTGCTATATAACGACGACTTTACCCCAATGGAATTTGTTATTTTGGTGTTACAAAAGTTTTTTCCTTTGACGCGAGAACAAGCGACACAAATAATGCTCAAAGTTCACAAGGAGGGGATGGGGGTGTGCGGAGTGTTCCCCAAAGATATGGCCGCCACCAAGGTTGAACAAGTTACCGCTTTCGCCCGCCAGCATCAGCACCCGCTGCGCTGTGGGATGGAAGAAAACTGAGTTGCTTTATTTGGAGTATTATTGTTTTTACCGAGGAAGCTCTGCTGGCTTAAGCAAAGTTTCACCATAAGGAATTTTATGATTGCGCAAGAACTCGAAGTTAGCTTACACATGGCGTTTGTCGATGCCCGACAAAAGCGTCACGAATTTATTACCGTTGAGCATTTGCTGTTGGCATTACTCGACAACCCTTCTGCGTCCGAGGTGCTGCGCGCTTGTGCCGCCAAAATCGACGACCTGCGCAAAGCGCTGGCGGAATTCGTTACCCAACATACTCCTACCGTCGCTGGTACAGAAGATGTTGATACCCAACCGACGCTCGGTTTTCAGCGCGTGATTCAGCGCGCTATTTTGCATGTGCAATCTTCCGGCAAAAAAGAAGTCACTGGCGCGAATGTATTGGTAGCGATATACGGCGAAAAAGATTCTCATGCGGTGTATTTTCTACAACAGCAAGGCATCGCGCGCCTCGACGTAGTTAATTTCATTTCGCATGGCATTAGTAAAGTGCCGCAAGCAGGCGGTCGTGAAGAAGGCGAGACGGAAGCCGAGCAGGAAGCCTCGCCCGGTGGCGCGCTTGAGAATTTTACTCAAAACTTGAATGCGCAGGCGTTGGCAGGGAAAATCGATCCCCTGATAGGGCGCGACAAAGAACTCGAGCGCGTGATTCAAATTTTATGTCGTCGGCGCAAAAATAATCCTTTGCTTGTCGGCGAAGCTGGCGTGGGTAAAACCGCGATTGCTGAAGGCTTGGCCAAACGTATCGTCGATGGCGAAATACCCGACATACTCGCTGATTGCCACGTGTATTCGCTCGACATGGGCGCATTGCTCGCGGGGACTAAGTATCGCGGCGATTTCGAACAGCGCCTCAAAGCAGTGTTGAAACAATTGGCCGAAAGTCCGAACAATATTTTATTCATCGATGAAATCCACACCCTTATCGGCGCAGGCGCGGCTTCGGGCGGCACGCTTGATGCATCTAACTTATTAAAACCCGCCTTGAGTTCCGGCGCGTTGAAATGCATCGGTGCGACAACTTACACCGAGTATCGCGGCATATTTGAAAAAGATGCCGCGCTGTCGCGTCGCTTCCAGAAAATCGATGTGCCTGAGCCTTCGATTGCCGAAACAGTTGAAATTTTGCGCGGCCTGAAAACGCGTTTTGAAGATCATCATGGTGTGAAATACAGCGCGTCGGCGTTGACTACCGCTGCAGAGTTATCAGCACGCTATATCAACGATAGACATTTGCCCGACAAAGCCATCGACGTGATCGACGAAGCAGGCGCGGCACAACGCATCTTGCCCAAGTCGAAACAGCGCAAGACTATCGGTAAACAAGAGATCGAAGAAATCATCGCCAAGATTGCGCGCATTCCCGCCAAGACCATCAACACTGATGATCGTAACGCGCTGAAAACTTTGGATCGTGATTTGCGCTCGGTTGTATTCGGACAAGATAAAGCCATTGAAGCGCTCACTTCCGCGATCAAAATGACCCGTAGTGGTTTGGGCAATCCGCAAAAACCGATTGGCTCGTTCTTATTCTCCGGCCCGACCGGTGTAGGCAAAACCGAAGTTGCGCGCCAGCTCGCGTACGTGCTCGGCGTCGAGTTGCTGCGCTTTGATATGTCAGAGTACATGGAGCGCCATGCGGTATCGCGCTTGATCGGCGCGCCGCCGGGCTATGTTGGCTTCGACCAAGGCGGTTTGTTGACCGAGGCGATTACCAAGCAACCGTATTCTGTACTGCTGCTGGATGAAATTGAAAAAGCCCATCCGGATATTTTCAATATTCTGTTGCAGGTAATGGATCACGGCACGTTGACCGACAACAACGGACGCAAAGCCGATTTCCGCAATGTGGTGATCATCATGACCACCAACGCGGGCGCGGAAGCGCTGACCAAAACCAGCATGGGCTTTATGCAGGACAAAAAAGCCGGTGACGAAATGGTCGAAATCAAGCGTTTGTTTACGCCGGAATTCCGCAACCGTCTTGACGCGATCATTTCCTTCGGTGCGCTGGATCAAGACATCATCATGAAAGTGGTGGAGAAATTCTTGATGCAATTGGAAGGTCAGTTGCACGAGAAAAAAGTCGATGCGATTTTCACTGACAACTTGAAAAAATATCTGGCGAAAAAAGGTTTCGACCCGCTCATGGGTGCTCGCCCTATGGCGCGCTTGATTCAAGACACGATTCGCCGAGCATTGGCGGACGAGTTGTTGTTCGGCAAATTAGCCAACGGCGGCAAAGTCACCGTGGATATGGATAAGGACGATAAAATTCAGCTCACGTTTGAAGAAGCACAACCAGAAATCGTCAGTTAAAAATGCTGCATTTGAACAATCAATAGGCAGCTTAGGCTGCCTATTTTATTTAATTAAATCAATATATTACGAAATATGAGCATATAGTTATATTTTGTCATAATATAGGCAGGCATGATGCAAAGTCTTGTAAAAATGGGCAATACAAAAGCCTGTAAAAACTAATTATTCGAGGAGAGAATATGTCTTACCTGTCTCGTTTTATATTAAGCACGGTTGCACTAGTGTCACTCTTATCTATCCCAGTTTATGCACACGAAGGCCACGAAAATTTGAGCGCCCGCGCGCTCACTGCGAACTGCGCAGCTTGTCACGGCACCAACGGTAATGCAAAAGCCGGCATGCCACGTCTGGCCGGTCTCAGTAAAGATTATTTCATCGAGCAATTTCAAAATTTCAAATCCGGCAAACGCCCGGCGACACTGATGCACCAGATCGCCAAAGGTTACGACGACAAACAAATCGCGCAAATGGCTGACTACTTCGCCGCGCAAAAATAAAGGGGAAATAACATGACTATTAATCGGCGTGAATTTATCAAGGTAGCGGGAGCCGGCGCAGCGACACTGGCGATGGCGGGTTGCGCAAGCATGAGCGGGTTAGGTAAATCGCGGGTTGTTGTGATCGGCGGTGGTTACGGCGGTGCGACGGCAGCGAAATATTTGAAGTTATGGGGCGGCGACATTGAAGTAGTGATGGTTGAACGTAACGCACAATTCATTTCTTGCCCCATGTCCAATCTGGTCATTGGCGGCAGTAAAAATATGGCAGATATTACTACGCGCGGCTACGATGGTTTGGTCAAAGCTGGCGTCAAAGTGGTGCAGGACGAAGTCATCACCATTGACCCGGCCAAG
>JBEEJL010000082.1:0-8755 GCA_041169175.1 Pseudomonadota bacterium
CAAGTAAAGTAGTTAATGTGTGCAGCTTATCGCGCACGCTAGTCATCTAAAAATACATCGGTCACACAGCGCGAATGCGCTGTGTGATTCGATGACAAAATAACCGGAGGGATGTTGCGCACTTCACCCTCAACCGATAATCCTTCGGCTCTGATAAAATCAAGCAGAGCCCGTTTCCTTGATCGCATCGAACAATTCCTGCCCAAGCTCGTCCTCGCGCCCACCTTTGTCTGCGCCCTGATATTTATTTACGGTTTTATTCTGTGGACCGGCTATTTGTCATTTACGCCATCGCGCATGCTGCCGAATTACGAGTTCGCCGGGCTGGTGCAATACCAAACTCTATGGGCCAATGAGCGTTGGTGGGTGGCCCTAAGAAATCTGGCGCTATTTGGCAGCCTGTTTGTATTCGGCTGTCTTATCATTGGCGTGGCGCTGGCCATCCTGCTCGACCAAAAAATCCGCGCGGAAGGATTCATTCGCGCGGTCTATCTTTACCCGATGGCCTTGTCCTTCATCGTCACCGGCACGGCGTGGAAATGGATACTCAATCCCGGCTTGGGCATCGAAAAGTTGGTGCGTGACTTGGGCTACTCCAATTTTACTTTTGACTGGCTGACCAACTCGCAGATGTCCATCTACACGGTGGTGATTGCCGGTGTGTGGCAATCGTCCGGATTTATTATGGCGATGTTTTTGGCAGGACTGCGCGGCGTGGACGATTCTATTATTAAAGCCGCGCAAATCGACGGTGCATCGCTGCCCACTATTTACCGGCGTATTATTATTCCCAATCTGCGCCCGGTATTTTTTTCCGCCATCATGATTCTGTCGCATATCGCCATCAAAAGTTTTGACCTGGTGATGGCACTCACGGGTGGCGGTCCTGGTTTCTCCAGCGACACCCCGGCGACGTTTATGTACACCTTCTCTTTCACGCGCAACCAGATCGGCATGGGCGCAGCCAGCGCGATGATGATGTTAATGATCGTAGCGGCCGTCATGGTGCCGCTGATGTATTCCGAACTCAGAGGCACGCGCCGTGGCTGATTTATCTAACGCGCAAACGCAGGGCTCATCGCGCTTAGCTCGCTTCGCGATTTATGCCTTATTAGCCTTGGTATGCCTGTATTACCTCATGCCCTTATTCATTTTGCTTTCCACTTCGCTCAAAACGCTTGACGACATTCGCACGGGTAATTTGCTTTCACTGCCGAAGCAAATAACTTTGGAGCCGTGGCAACAAGCCTGGTCCAGCGCGTGCATCGGCGTGCGCTGTGAAGGCATGAGCGTGTATTTTTGGAACTCATTTCGCTTCGTCGTGCCTGCCGTATTGCTATCAACTTTGATTGGAGCGTTCAATGGCTATGTACTGACCATGTGGCGTTTTCGCGGTAGCGAATTTTTTTTCGCTGCCTTGATGATCGGTTGCTTCATTCCGTTTCAAGTCGTGCTGCTGCCGATGGCGCGTACGCTCGGCGCGTTAGGTATTTCCAACACGGTAACCGGTCTCATTTTCGTTCACGTGATTTATGGTGTGGCCTTCACTACCCTATTTTTTCGTAACTATTACATCTCTATTCCGGATGAATTGGTCAAGGCCGCCAAAATAGAAGGCGCAGGATTTTTGCGCATTTTCTGGCGCATCATCCTGCCTTTGTCCACACCTATCATCGTCGTTTCCATCATTTGGCAATTCACCCAAATCTGGAATGATTTTTTATTTGGCGTCGTATTCTCAACCGGCGATCGTCAGCCGGTCACCGTCGCGTTAAATAATTTGGTGAATACTTCTACCGGCGTCATCGCTTACAACGTCAATATGGCCGCAGCCATTATCGCGGCGCTGCCGACCTTGTTTGTCTATATCGTTGCGGGAAAATATTTCGTGCGCGGACTCACTGCTGGCGCGGTAAAAGGTTAAAGGGAAAAGAATCATGGGGGCATTATCTATTCGCAACGTACGCAAATCTTATGGCACAACAGAAGTGCTCAAGGGCATCAACCTTGAAGTGGAAGAGGGCGAATTCCTGATCTTGGTCGGGCCATCGGGTTGCGGAAAATCGACGCTACTTTCCATGATTGCCGGACTGGATAGCATTACCTCCGGCGAAGTCCACATCGGCGGCAGAATGGTGAACAAGCTCAGCCCGAAAGATCGGGATATCGCGATGGTGTTCCAATCCTACGCGCTCTATCCGAATATGACGGTCAGACAAAATATTTCTTTTGGTTTGGAAATACGCAAAGTTGCTAAACCAGAGCGCGAAAAAATCATCGCGCAAGTCGCACAGATTTTGCAAATGGAGCCGTTGCTCGACCGCAAACCATCGCAACTTTCCGGTGGTCAACGTCAAAGAGTGGCGATGGGTCGCGCCATTGCGCGCAACCCGACTTTATTTTTATTTGACGAGCCTTTGTCTAATCTTGACGCCAAGCTCCGCGTTGAAATGCGCACCGAAATCAAACTATTGCATAAGCGTGTAGGCAAGACGATTGTGTATGTGACACACGACCAAATTGAAGCGATGACCCTGGGCGATAAAATTGCCGTGATGAAAGCCGGTGAAGTGATGCAGTTCGGCACGCCACAACAAATCTACGACAACCCGGCGAATTTATTTGTCGCCGGTTTTATGGGTTCACCTTCGATGAATTTTATTCAGTGCGAAGTGGTTACGCAAAATAATGCGCTTGGTATAAAGATTGAAACCGGTGGGCAAACCCATATCGTGCCGACGAATAATGCAGCTTTGGCTGACTACGTCGGCAAACAAATCATCGTCGGCATACGCCCGGAAATGATCACGCACAAAATCGACTCACAAGGCGACACCAGGCATTTTTACGTTTTTGATTCCCACATCGAAATCGCCGAACCCACCGGCGCGGATACTTTATTGATGATAACCATCAACAACAAAGTCGTCGTGTGTCGCGTTCACCCTGACCACGCACGCAAACAAGATGAACGCATGTCATTGATGTTCGATATGTCCAAAACGGTTTATTTCGATCCGCTTACTGAATTGCGCATTGCTTGATTGATTCGCATGACTGATACGCTCAATGTTGCGTTAATCGGCTACGGTTACGCCGGAAAAACTTTTCATGCGCCATTAATTAACAGTGTAACCGGTTTGCATCTCAGCGCAGTCTGCTCCAGCAATGCGGAAAAAGTGGCGGCCGATTACCCATCGGTAAAAGTCTTTGCCTCAACGGATGAATTATTCGCGCAAGCTCAAATTGATGTCATCGTCATCGCCACGCCGAATCACACGCATTTTGATCTGGCAAAACGTGCGCTGCTGGCGGACAAACATGTTGTAGTCGATAAACCTTTTACCATTACCGAAGCTCAAGCGCGCGAGCTCACGGCATTAGCCGAGCAAAAGGGATTGGTGCTATCGGTATTTCACAACCGCCGTTGGGACGCAGATTTTTTGACAGTGCGCGCACTCATCAACAGCAGAAAATTAGGCGAACTCACCAGTTTTGAATCCCGCTTCGATCGCTATCGCCCCGAAGTGAAATTGCGTTGGCGCGAACAAGCAGGCGAAGGCAGCGGATTATGGTACGACCTCGGCCCACACTTGTTGGACCAAGCGCTGCAATTATTCGGTCGCCCCAACGCAATTCAAGCTAACTTTGCCCTACAACGCGCCAATGCGCAAGTCATTGATTATTTTGATGTATTTTTACGTTATCCACAGCTAAATATAAGCCTTCACGCTAGCATGCTGATGGCACATGAAAGCCCGCGTTTTGTTCTCACTGGAAGCGCAGGAAGCTACAAAAAGTTTGGGCTTGATACGCAAGAAGACGCATTGAAGCGCGGCGAGTTACCGGGCTGCGATAAATGGGGACACGATCCGCGTAATGGCGAAGTGCAAATGACGCAAGACAATTCATCCGTCAGCATAAAGAATTTAGTGGGGGACTATCGCCATTTTTATTCAGCGTTTCGCGATGCCGTTTTATTGAAAACAGCGAACCCAGTGCTGCCAAATGATGCCGTGCTGGTCATGGCGTTAATAGAACTGGCAGCTGAAAGCGCGAAGCTTGGTCGCGAAATTATATTGCCATCGCGCTTTGTCATTACTTAAACCGCTTCAATACTCCAACCGGCCTGCATGGTCTGATGAATGTGCGGCAGTTGTGCTGACTGGTATTCAGCGATTTTCTGCTTTGCTTTGACGATGCTCGTCACATCGACATGAAACTCCAGCCGCAAATCAAATTCGCGTGATTCACCTGGCTGTAATGTTGCGACTCTTTCTTGTGCTTGTTCGTAGGAACGCGGATTAGGAAAATTAGTCCCCGGCTCCAAGCCAGTCACATAGCCATCGCGCATCGAGGCAGTGTTTTTCCACAGCGTAAAAAAGGGTAGTTGGGTAAGATTAAAATGCACGCTGACGCCTAAAGTCCCTGCTGCATTTTGTAACAACACTTGCGATTGACCCGCTGCATCTCCTAACAGCTCCATACAATACACTTGCTCCTGAAAGCCGGCTTCAGGCGCGGAGAATTTTGACCATTGATTAACGCCCTCTTCCGCGCGCTGCGAGCGCGGCACAAGGGCTTTGATCGGTGCAAACACTTCAGCGCCGGCTTCCAGAAACGGCGCACCGAAATTGATGTGGTAGAGCAATTGAAATTCGCTGCTGGTGTCGGATGTGTTGGTGACGATGTCGCGAATAATAATGTCGCTCGATGCTAATTTGGTCGTCGTGGTCGAGTTGAGTTTAAGTCGCTGCGATTTGAAGCGCGACTCTTCTATCGATCCTTCGACACGAATACCGTCTTTGTTGCTATCTACGCTGGCCGCGACTTTATAAGCGGGAAGGTTGGCGATTTTTCCGTGCAGCGGATATTTCAATTTGCCGTTGGCATCGAACTCGGGCGCGCCATTGCTTTCGAGACCGCAACGACACAACAGCTCATCAAAGCCGCCCAGCCAACCTAGGCCGCTCTCGTCGTGTATCGATACATACTTTGGATGCACGGGACCGCGCACGGGCGATTGCCATCCAATCTCCATGCCATCGAGCCAGGCTTTCCAGATGCCCATGCCGCGCTCAGGCAGTAACCAGAATTTCATCCGCCCATTATCGACTTCGATGATTTCCATGCCGCCGCGCAGGCCGCCATGCAGCCTGCGTTTGGTCACGGCAAAATTGGCTTTGCTATTGCTGAGATCCGCTTGGCTCAGAATCAACTCTTCGGTGTTTTTGCTTTCATCACCGATCAACACTTTCACTGAACTAACCATCTCGATTAGCCTAAGACGGTTTCAGTTAATAAGTCGGTGGCGCCGGGAACATTTTCTGGATTCACTGCGCCCGTGATCAGCCCGACGATTTGCTCCGGGTTGGTGGCTGAGGTGAGAACCGAGGCGACAATACGTCCTTGGCGAAACACCCAGATGCGGTCGGCTAGATCGAATACTTGGCGCAGATTATGGCTGATGAGAATCAGCGGCACGCCGCGTTTTTTTAAACCTTTAATAATTTCTTCAACGCGCGCGGTTTCCTGAATGCCCAGCGCGGCAGTCGGCTCGTCGAGAATAATCATTTTTTTAGCAAACCCGGCAGCACGCGCAATTGCTACGCATTGACGCTGACCGCCGGACATGCCGCGCAGCGTCTCGCTCATATCCTGAATTTTTACGCCGGTAGTCGCCAGTAAGCTCACGGCATGTTCACGCATGGCTTTGTGATTCAGTATCGACAACGGTCCAAGATTCACCAACACTTCTTCGCGACCTAAGAAAATATTTGCCGGCACATCCAAGTCTTCCGCCAAAGCCAATGTTTGATATACCGTCTCGATACCTTGATTACGCGCATCCAAGGGCGAATGAAAATGGACTGTCTGCCCATCTAGATGAATAGTGCCGCTATTCGGTTGCTCAGCGCCGGTAATCAGGCGCACGAAAGTGCTCTTGCCAGCGCCGTTGTCGCCGACAATCGCGGCGTGTTCGCCTTGCGCCAACGCAAAGTGCGAATCGGTCAACGCCTTCACGCCGCCATAATGTTTGGTCAGGCCGTTAATTTTCAATACGGGTGTGGGCGTAGTCATTTTTGTAACAATCGCTGACGGCGAATCACGTCGATCCATACCGCTATGATGACCACAGAGCCTATCGCCATCATTTGTTTGAATTGCGAAATCTCCAATAAATTCATACCATTACGTATCATGGTAATCAGTATCGCGCCGAGCAAACTGCCGATGATGCTGCCGCGTCCGCCGAATAAAGACGTGCCGCCTAAAATCACGGCGGCGATGGCATCAAGCTCAAACATTTGCGCGATCTTGCCGCTGGAAGAATCCATGCGGCCGATCAACACAATCGCGGCTAATGCGCAGCACAAACCGGATACGACATACACACCGAGTTTGTACCAACGAATATTGATACCGACTTGGCGCGCGCCCATTTCATTCGAGCCGATGGCATACACATAACGACCGAGCTTGGTGCTGGATAAAATGAATGACATGACGATGTAAAACAAAACCATCACTACAATCGGCATGGGGATCAAGCCGAATAAATCGCCATAGCCGATAAATGGAAAGGGCGCTGGCAAACCGGACATGTCAAAACCGCCGGTGGCATCAAAAGCCAAGCCGCGCCAGATGGTTAAGCCACCGAGCGTCACAATGAAAGACGGAATACCGACGAACGCAACAAGATAACCATTGAACGTTCCGACTGCTGCACCAATCGCGATGGCGACTAAGATAGCCAGATAAGGATTCAAGCCTAATTTAATCATCATGAAGCCGGCCACGGCACCGCACAGCGCAGTGAGCGAACCAACGGCGAGATCAACACCGCCAGTTAAAATAACGAACGTCTGACCACCTGCCAGCAAGGCGATGACTGAGGCTTGGACTAAAATATTGCTCAAATTTCGAGCGTTGAGAAAGTAGGGCGAAGCGATGGATAGAATGACGGCCAACAATAACGTGGCAACGAGTACACCGTACCATTCTTTTTTCGCAAGGGATTTCATCGAGCTTCCTTAGAAAACAAGATGGCCGCTTTTGCGGCCATCTTGAGTATTACTTATTCCCAAACTTACTTTTCTTTCATGAACTGGGCTACGCCGGAATCTTTGGCAAACTTGTCCACGTTAGACGGCAGCACCAGAAATGCGCCGGTATCAATGCGCGCTTCTACTTTTTGTTTTTTAGCTGCAGCTATCGCGGTCTCCACACCGACTTGACCAATCTTGGCCAACATCTGTGCGGCATTCGCTTGCTGCCAGCCTTGCTTCATCATATCGAGACCGCCTGGCGAACCATCAAAACCAGCCAATTTAATATCGCCCGCTTTAATGCCGGCCCCCTTCATTGCAGCAACAGCGCCTAACGCTCCGCCGTCCCAGGCACAAGCAATCAGCTTTATGTCACTATTGGCGCGGATTGCCGCTTCGACGCCATTTTGCGCCTGCGTCTGATCCCAGGTGGTCGATACTTCGATGACTTTGACATTTGGCAACTTGGCTTTAAGCGCATCGACAAAACCTTTTTTGCGTTCTTGTCCGGTAGATTGACCTTGGTCGCCAGTGACGTAAATAACTTTCTCACCATCTTTAATTTGCGACGCAGCCCATTCGCCTTGCACATTGGCAGCCTTGATATTGTCAGTAGCGACATAGCTGGTGATTTTCGCGCCGGTAATGCCGGTATCTACGGCGATCACAGGAATGCCCGCTGCCAACGCCCGATTCACTGCAGGTGCAATACCGGCGCTATCGACGGGAGCAATCGCAATCGCATCGACTTTGCGCGTAATCATATCTTCGACGATGGCCAATTGTTTCGATAGCTCGCCTTTTTCAGCAGCTAGTTCGATAAATTTTACGCCGGCTTTTTTGCCCGCTTCTTTTGCACCGCCGTTAATCAGCGTCCAACCCTCATTGGTGTTGCCGTTGGTAATGTAAGCAATCGTCATCTCGGCTTTTGCGCACGACATCAGGCTGACTGAAATCAGGGCGACGGCTAATTGACGCGCGATAAATTTAAAATTCATGTCCCTACCTCCGTTGATTATTCGTTCCTAAGTACGCACGCCGAATAGTTCGGCGTGCGTATAGAAATTATTAGAATAGTTATAAAGTTATTTAAATCAATTCACTAAATTGCGACTTACCACCACACTTCGATTTGTGCGCCAGCCGTTGTAGATGATTTACGCGTGGGGTCAACAGCGTTAAATTGACCAGCCCCGGAATTTGCAAGTCTGGCTGCGTCATTCCATTGCGCTTGCGTGACATAAAAACGTAACTCTGGACGTGACCAGAAATCACCGCCTAAAGAAAGTGTTGGCGCAATAGTGAATTTATTCAACGACTGTTTTGCCCCGCCATCAGGTTCGCGCGTAGTAAAGCCGGCATCGAACAAAAGCTTGAAGTTCTTGGTGAAGGCGTAGGAAACACGGCCGCCAAAAGTGAAGTCTTTTGTTTTGGCGCCGTCAGTTGGACCACCTTCATCTTTGTCGTTTTGCAGCACGACCAAGGCTTGGCCGCCAAACGGACCGGATTGCCAATTAATTGTGTCGCCTATGCGGTTGCTCTTGCGCCCCGGCAGATCGACACCGCCGGATGCCACATCACCGAGATTTTTGAACTGTCCGTTCAATGCGGCGTGCCCGGTCGAGGTTTGCAGGAACAAGGTATTGGTCAAACCCTTAACAATGAAGTCAGATTGGTTATGCGACAAGCTGGCCATATTGCCACCT
>JBEEJL010000083.1:0-6303 GCA_041169175.1 Pseudomonadota bacterium
ACGGTATCATCGCGGAAAAGCGCCAACAAGCGACGGAAAACAGTCATGTAGAAAGCGCTGCGCAAATGAATGAGCGCCGGCAATTACTCAAGCTTGCCGGTATGGAAGAGAGTGCCATTAACCATTTGGAAAAAAATAACCAGTACCAAAATCGCACCGCTTTGGTGGCGCCGATTTCCGGGGTAGTGCTGGAGCAAACGGCGGCGCAAGGTCAGCGTATTGAAGCTACTTCGCCCTTATTTAAAGTCGCGCAACTGAGCCCGCTTTGGGTTGAGGTGCGTGTGCCGCTTGCCGACATCAAAAAAAATAATATTCAAAAAGGTGCGGCTGCCAGGATAAAAGATATTGAGGCCAAAGGTGCAGTCATTGCCTTGCTGCCCAATATGCGCGCGCAGGATCAGACGGCGATTGTCCGCGTGGAGATCAAGCAGGGTTTGGATAATTTATTTCCCAGCCAGATGGTGGATGTTATTTTAGCGCCGACGCCGAGCGCGAATGTGCAAAATTTTTCTATCCCGTCTGCCTCGTTAGTGAACCACCAAGCGCGAACGGTGGTTTTTGTGCAGACGAAAAATGGTTTTTATGCAAAGGAAGTCAAGCTACTTAATTCTCAAGGCGAAGTCAGTACCATAGCCGGAGAATTTACTGGAGCGGAGCAAGTCGTCGTCAGCGGAACGGCGGCCATCAAGGCCAGTTGGCTCGGCATGGGTGGCGCAGAATAATATGCATAAGCTCATAGAATTTCCACTCAGAAACCCGCTGCTGATTGTCATATTGACGCTGTGTTTAATCGGCGGCGGGCTGTATGCGGCGAAAGAATTGCCGATTGATGCATTTCCGGATGTGTCGAGTACGCAGGTTAAAATTATTATGAAGTCGCCGGGCTTGACGCCCGAAGAAGTTGAAGCGCGTATAACTGCGCCGATTGAAATTGAGCTGTTGGGTTTGCCTAATCAAACCATGCTGCGCTCGGTCGCCAAGTATGGCTTGACCGACATCACCGTCGATTTTGCCGACGGTACGGATATTTATTGGGCACGTAATCAAGTGGCCGAGCGTATCAACGCAGTACGCAGCGATTTGCCCAAAGACGCTACTGGTGGCATCGCGCCGATGACTACCCCTTTGGGTGAAATGTTGATGTTCAAAGTCGAAGGTGGCGGCTTGAGTTTAACCGAGCATCGCAGCTTGCTCGATTGGGTGATACGGCCGCAGTTAAGAAGTCTTGAGGGAGTGGCCGACGTAAATGCGTTGGGCGGCAAAACCAAGACATTTGAAATCGTGCCGAATTTAGGCGCAATGCAGGCGCGTGGCATTACGTTTGATCATTTACAAAATGCGCTGGAACGCAATAACCGCAACGACGGCGCGGGCCGCCTTAGTCAAGGCGAAGAAGCCATTATTGTTCGCAGCGAAGGTCGTATAAACTCAATCGACGATATTCTGAACACCGTGGTCAAGGCCGAAGCCGGTTTGATCATTAAAGTAAAAGACATCGCCAATGTGAATATCAGTTACCTGACGCGTAGCGGCGCAGTCAGCCACAACGGCGCGGGCGAGGTCGTCGAAGGCTTGGTGCTCGGTCTGCGTGGCACCAATGCGCAGAAATTAGTAGAAAACGTCAAAGCCAAGTTGGCGGAAATTGAGCCGACTTTGCCGTCTGGCGTCAAACTTAATATTTTTTACAACCGTGGTGATTTGGTTAATCGCGCCATCAACGGCGTAGCGAAAGCCATGCTCGAGGCAATCGCCTTGGTGTTGGTTTTGCTGATGCTGTTTTTGGGTAATCTCCGTGCAGCCATCACCGTTGCCTTGGTGTTGCCGCTCTCGGCCCTCGTCACTTTTATGTTGATGCGTTATTTCGGCATGAGCGCCAATCTGATGAGTCTGGGCGGCTTGACTATTGCGATTGGTGTGCTGGTCGATGCGGCGGTGGTGGTGGTGGAAAATGTCGAATCCAGACTGGCTGAGCACGGCAACAAAATGCCCAAGCGCGAAATCATTTTACACGCTGTGAAAGAAGTCAGCGCGCCGGTATTGTCGGGTATTGCCATTATTATTATTGTATTTCTGCCACTGCTGACCTTGCAAGGTTTGGAAGGCAAGCTGTTTGCGCCCGTAGCACTTACCATTGTTTTTGCCATTGCGGCGTCGCTGATTTTATCGCTTACTGTCATTCCTGTGTTTGCCGCGATGTTATTGAGCATCAAACCCCACCGCGAGCCTTGGTTAGTCAGGCAAGCAATCAAGCTTTATACTCCGGTATTAAAAATGGCTCTATCCAAAAGCAATCTGGTCATTGCGCTGGCACTTATTCTTTTATTGATCACTGCCGGTGTTTATACCCGCATCGGTAAGACCTTTATGCCCAACATGGATGAAGGCGATATTATTTTAGGTGCAGAAAAACTCCCATCGATTACTTTGGCGCAAAGCGTGGCGGTAGATACTGAAGTGCAAAAGGCTATTTTGAAAAACGTGCCGGAGGTGGCGCAAGTAGTGTCACGCGTCGGCTCGGATGAATTGGGCCTCGACCCAATGGGCCTCAACCAGACTGACAATTTTGTCATGCTCAAACCGCGCAGCGAATGGCGCACGCAAAATAAAGAAGACATCGTTACCAGTTTGCGTTCTGTCATGGCGGATTTTGCCGGTATTGATTACAGCTTTACCCAGCCAATCGATATGCGTGTGAATGAAATGATATTAGGCGTGCGCGGCGATTTGGCGGTCAAACTGTTTGGACCGGATCTGAAAAAACTGGAAGAAAATGCCGAAAAAATTAAAAGTATTATAGGCACAATTAATGGCGCGCAGGATATATACACGCCGCAAAATAGCGGGGTGCAATATTTTCAGGTCAGCATAGATCGCGAAAAAGCGGGCCGGTTAGGTTTTGACATTACGCGCATCCAGGATGCATTGCGTATGCAAGTAGAGGGTATGCAGTTAGGCGTCGTACAAGAGGCGGATCGGCGCACACCCTTAGTGATTAAAGGGGGAGAAAATATGCGCATCTCGCCTAATGATTTTGCCAATATCCGTATCACTTCAAATGACGGCGTCAGTGTGCCGTTGGCGACTATGGCAAAACTTGAGCGCGTTGAAGGCCCAGTAAAAATTGACCGCGAGCGTGCTAGCCGCATGGTGGTCATTACCGCCAACGTCAAAGGTCGTGACTTGGTGAGTTTTGTTGAAGAAGCGAAACAAAGAATTATGCAAGAAATAAAATTAGATGCGGGCTATCGACTGCAATTTGGTGGGCAATTTGAAAACCAGCAACGCGCGGCGGCCAGACTTTCTATCGTCATTCCGATCGCATTATTACTGATTTTTATATTATTGTTTTCTACCTTTCACTCTATCCGCCAAACGATTTTGATCTTAGCCAACATTCCTTTCGCCTTAATAGGCGGCGTGTTTGCGCTCTGGGTGTCCGGTGAATATTTATCGGTGCCGGCCTCAGTCGGTTTTATAGCGCTGCTGGGGATTGCGGTATTGAATGGCGTGGTCATGATGAGTTATTTTAATCAACTACAAGCACAAGGTCTGGAACTCATCGACGTAGTAATTGAAGGCTCTAAGCGGCGCCTGCGCCCAGTACTAATGACTGCCAGCATCGCTGCCTTCGGCTTAGTGCCACTATTATTTTCAACAGGACCCGGTTCAGAAATTCAAAAACCATTGGCGATTGTGGTGATAGGTGGTCTAATCAGCAGCACGTTTCTGACTTTAATATTATTGCCTATGCTTTATCAACGCTATGGCAGTGCTGAGTGATTCTGGGTCGCATAGTTGAAGCGGGCTAAAGTGCAAGCGCCACATATCTTTAACGAGGAACGAAACACAGCAGAACTTTAATATCTGGGTACATGGCGATGAGAATCTTGTAAGTGGAAGCGGGCTATGCCAGAAACTAACAACGCTTTTGCCAGCTCTGCGGTGATCTCAAGGGCATGTGTAAAAAGAAGGGTTTGCTTATCATCGCCGGGTATTCGAGCATGTACATTTAAACGATACAAACCTGCGGAAAACAGAAGGGAATGCGCATCTTTCGGCGTCATAAAATGATGGTTAGCTGGGACACCGCTCTCCCCAACAGATAGGTTTGTATTTTGATTGGAGCCCCGACTCAGCGCGCTATCTGCCACATATTCATACGCGTTCAGAGCTTCCTCTACCTAAGCGGTTCATAAGCCCGTCGGGTGTTGTTACGAAAGCTTGAATGTGCTTATAGGATGCAGTGCAGCCGATAGATTTACATATGCGCTTTGTGCTCTTTCGATTTTATTTCCCCAACATCGCCAACGGATGCTCGCCCGGATGCCAAGCGGGTTTGAAAAACTGCTTCACACTGTCTGCATTCACTTGCTCAATAGTCGGCGGATTCCAGTTCGGTGATTGGTCTTTATCAATGATCAGCGCGCGGACTCCTTCTCTGAAATCTCCTTGAGCGAAGCAGGCTTGCAGCATGGTGAGTTCGAGGCGGAAGGCGTCGGCGAGGTCTTCGATGTCGCGGCCTTTGCGGATTTGTTCCAGCGTTACGGCCATCATTATTGGGGAGCGTTTTTGCAGGGTGGCTAGGGTATGTGTTGCCCAGTCTTTATATTCTGCTCGTGTTTCATGCTTGAGCGATTCAGCGACAGCTTGCAACGTCGGCTTGGAAAAATGTTCGTTGATGGCGTCGTGTAATTTTGCCAGCGGCGCATCCTGCACTGAGCTGTCGCCAATCATTTTGATGGTGCGCACCAAGGTCCAGCGTTTGTCGTCGCTCCATTCGATGCTGTCGAGCTGCACGTCGAGGGTTTGCCATTGCTCGGGCGTGAGATAGACATCGCCGATTCCCGCGTATAAACAATCTGCGGCTTTAAGTTGTGCCCCAGTGATGCCAAGATATTCGCCTAACGAGCCGAGCAAGCGCGGGAGAAAATACGTCGCGCCAACGTCGGGGAAAAATCCAATATTGGTCTCCGGCATGGCGAATTTGGTTTTGTCGCCGACCACGCGCAACTGCGCCGCCATCGCCAAGCCCACGCCGCCGCCCATAACGATGCCATCCATTAACACGACAACGGGTTTACGATATTTGTGTAAGTAGTAGTCGAATTCGTATTCGTCGATGAAAAATTTTTCATGCAAGTCGCCGCCTCTGGTAACGCTGTCGTACACCGCGCGTATGTCGCCACCCGCGCAAAATGCTTTCTCCCCCGCGCCGCGCATGACGACAGCGTAAATATTTTTATCGCGTTCCCATTCGTGTAATTTCGCGTCGAGAGTTTTGATCATTGAATGCGAGAGCGCATTCAATGCGGCTGGGCGGTTGAGTGTGATGTGACCAATGTGATTGCGAATGTCGAATAAAACGTCGTCTGTCATGATGTTACTTTTCTTAATTTAATCAAATAGTTACGTTTTGTAGTTAAAATGGGTTTTGGTTTAGATTCAACCCGCTTAAATCCCCCTTAGTCCCCCTTTTTCAAAGGGGGAGATTTTCTCTCTTCGTATTTTAAAAGGAGACATTCTTTCTCTGTATCTACGGGCTGGTGGAGTCTTTGTGACTGCTGATTTATCTTCCCCTCTTTTGTATTTGTCTCTCGCTTTTGAATTTGTTCCCCACTTTGAAAAAGGGGGGCTAGGGGGGATTTAGCCGTTGCTTCACAGCCCTATGAATCATTTCCATCACCGCATCTGTCTCCAACAAAACTTGCCGATTATCAAAGCGTAACACTTGTAGCCCCAAACTCGCCAGCGCAGCATCGCGTACATTGTCTTTTGATTGATGCGCTTGTTTAATATGTTGACTGCCATCCAGCTCGATCACCAACTTCGCAGTCGAGCAATAAAAATCTACGACGAAATTTAGCACAGGTTTTTGTCGGTAGAATTGCACACCTTGAATTTGTTTCCGTCGGATACGAAACCAGAGCAACTGCTCGGCTTCGGTCATATTGGTTCTGAGGGTGCGGGAATTGGATTTTAGTTTTGGGTTGTAGGTTTCCATTTACTGCAAATCCCCCTTGGTTTCCCTGTTTCAAAGAGGGAAGACAGTCAAATTCTCCCTGCACCGAGAGGAAGAAAATAATTTTTACGGTTCCTTCAACCATTTTAAATCCCCCTTAGTCCCCCTTTTTCAAAGGGGGAGATTTTGGTGCTCTTTTTCGCGAAGGATAGGTAGTTAAATCGGTAATCCCCCCTGAAAACCAAAGGGATTTGAAGTAGAATTTTCTTATAAAGGAAAGTTCTACATGAAGAAATCACGATTTACCGATAGCCAAATTATGGCGGCGTTGAAGCAGGCGGAAT
>JBEEJL010000084.1:0-2666 GCA_041169175.1 Pseudomonadota bacterium
TTGCTCATCGGCACCCGCAGCATCGATGATGTGATCGATACCTTGCAAGGCCAACTGACGGAAAACTTTGAAGTCCCTCATGTCACCATGCGCTTGTGGCCGAACTATAAAGCCCAGTCACCCGCGCGTGATGAATTCGCCGCGACCAATCAAGAATTGCAAGGCTTTGCCCACGCCATGTCCATGCCGTATTGCGGCCAACATGCCGTGTATGAAACCCACCGCTGGTTCGGCGAAGCCGCGCCGCAACTCAAATCTTTCGCCATGGTGCCGTTACGCCACGGCGCGACCTTCGGTTTACTGGTGATGGCAAGCGAAGACGCTGAACGCTTTTATCCTGAAATGGGCACGCTGTATGTACAACGCATCGGCGAACTCGCCAGCGCGGCGCTGGCGCCGTTTGTCATGAACGCCTGAAACCCATGACCGCCAAGACCAAAAAGTCTGCGGCAAAAAAACCGGCTGTGGCGAAAGCCCGCGTGACTGATGCCCGTCTCGCGGCTTTCGCACAACACTTATTACACGAGCGTCGCTTATCACCACTCACGGCAAAACATTATGGCCGCGATGTCGAAGCGCTGTTGGCATTATCAGCCGATACTCCTCTAGAAAAACTCACAACGCATCACATTCGTCGCTACACCGCCACGCTGCATGGCCGCGGATTATCGGGCAAAAGTTTGCGCCGCATGCTCTCTGGCTGGCGCGGATTTTTTGATTTTCTCGGCAAGCAACATCTGGTCACGCAAAACCCCGTCGCCGGCGTGCGCGCGCCCAAGTCGCCGAAAACTTTGCCCGCAGCTTTATCGCAAGATGATGCTATCCAGATGATGAATATCAAAGGTGAAGAAGTGTTCACCCTACGCGACCGCGCGATGTTCGAATTATTTTATTCGTCCGGTTTGCGTTTATCCGAACTCGTCAATCTCGACCCAACCGACATCGATAATGGCGAAGTGCGCGTGACGGGTAAAGGCAACAAGACGCGCGTGATTCCCGTAGGCGCAAAAGCACTGGAAGCAATCAAAGCGTGGGAACTCAAACGCAAAGACATCCTCAAACCTGACGAGACCGCTCTGTTCATTGGCAAAACCGGCAAACGTATTTCGCCGCGCATGGTGCAATTACAAATAAAAAAATGGGCCGCGATTCAAGGCATCGAAGCCAATATGCATCCGCACGTTTTGCGTCATTCGTTCGCGTCGCATATGT
Organism: Pseudomonadota bacterium; assembly: GCA_041169175.1. Lineage (GTDB taxonomy): Bacteria > Pseudomonadota > Gammaproteobacteria > Burkholderiales > JBEEJL01 > JBEEJL01. The sequence goes on from JBEEJL010000084.1 coordinate 1,213, forward strand.
TGCAGGCGTCGCAGGATTTGCGTGCAGTCCAGGAAATGCTCGGCCATGCCAGCATCGCTTCGACTCAAGTTTATACGCATTTGGATTTTCAGCATCTGGCAAAAGTCTATGACTCTGCCCACCCGCGCGCGAAGAAAAAATAGGCGTGTAAACACAGGCCGACCCACAGGCGTTATTGACTTAGCGCACTAATTGAACCATTCTATTGCTATGACTTTACCCCGCTGGCTCCAACCACTGCTCCTCACCTTCGTTCTGCTGTTCGCCCAGCAGGTAGCGAGCTTGCACGCCATGTCGCATGCGTTGCAAAGTCAGACCACGCAAGAAGAACAAGATCTGCCCAACGCTAAATCGTGTAGCCAATGTATCGCGTTGGCCGACATTCAAAGCGCACTACCACCGCGAAACCCGCCGTTTGTATCCTCGCTAGCGGGTTTTATTACCGGCGCTTTTGCCGATTCCTCCGCTCTTACTCCACTCGCGCTAGGCTTTTCTGCCCGCGCGCCGCCCGCTCTCCTGTAACGCATTACCCAATCGGCGTCGCTTCGTGTGATGTCATGATCGTTTAATTTGTTGCAGGAGAAATCCGTGTTAAAACCCTATGTGCTTTACAGCGCCATGGCATGTGCTATGGTCGCTCCTATCGCCGTCCATGCTGCGTCTGATGACGAATTGAAACAAATTCGCGATCAAATCCGTGAACTAAAAGACAGTAGTGACGCGCGCATTCAGGTGCTGGAACAAAAATTAAAAGAAGCAGAGACCAAAGTCGCGCAGCCTGCAGCCCGCACACCTGCGAGCGCAGCGGCCAATGCGTTCAACCCGAATATCTCACTGATACTTTCAGGCGCGTATAAAAATCTGTCGCAAGACCCGAACACTTATCGCATTGGCGGCTTTATTCCCGCTGGTGAAGAAGCTGGGCCAGGCAAGCGCGGCTTCAGCTTGGCTGAATCCGAACTCACTCTAAGCGCCAATATCGATCCGTTTTTTGCCGGCCAATTGACGATGGCGCTCAGCCCGGAAAATACCATCATTGCAGAGGAAGCCTTTATCGCGTCAACCGCCTTAGGCAACGGCGTCAACGCGAAACTAGGACGCTTTTATTCCGGCATCGGTTATTTGAATGAACAACATACACATGCGTGGGACTTCGCCGACAATCCGCTGGCGTATAACGCCTTTCTGGGCCGCCAGTTTGCACAGGACGGCGGGCAACTAAAATGGCTTGCGCCGACTGATTATTTTTTAGAATTCGGCGCAGAAATCGGCAATGGCTCGCGCTTTCCCGGAACAGATAGAAATAAAAATGGCATCAATGCGGCCGCTTTGTATGCCAACACTGGCGGCGATGTGGGCGACTCGCACTCGTGGCGCGCAGGCTTGTCGTATTTGCAGACGCACGCGCAAGATCGCAGCTTCGAAGAAACCTTCACTAACATCAGCGTGCCGTT
>JBEEJL010000085.1:0-4943 GCA_041169175.1 Pseudomonadota bacterium
AACAATTTAATTTTTGAATTTGAAGATGATGTGCGCGAGCCGGATGCGCAAATTGCGGCATTGTTAATGGGTGAGCGTTTGGTGCCGCCGCCGCCATTGCCACCTGCCGTTTTTGTTACTAGAGAAGTGGAGCAATTGCGGCCCGCAGCGCGTTACGCCAGCCGCGATTGGAATTTTTTGGATAATGATTTTCGTCAGCGCCTATTGCTGATTTTTAAAATCATGCGCGAGCAACACGGCTATGAAATGGCATTGATTGAAGGCTATCGCAGCCCGGAGCGACAAGATCAATTGGCCGCCATTGGCGATCACGTGACTAAAGCCGGCGCGTACATGAGCTTTCATCAATACGGCATGGCGGCAGATAATGCTTTTTACCGTAACGGCGCACTGGTGATTTCGGAAAAAGATCCGTGGGCGATGCGCGGTTATGAGCTTTACGGACAAGTCGCCGAATCGGTTGGCTTGACCTGGGGCGGTCGTTGGAAAATGACCGATCTGGGTCATATTGAATTAAAAAAGTCTGGCGTGTTAGGGCGAAAAAGTTAAAATACTGATTAATATTTACACCAGAAAGGAATGCTATGTCTAAACCCCTCATTTTGCTTGGCGATAAAACCGATCATGGCGGCGTCGTGATTGAAGCGTCGAAATTTTCTGATGTTGGCGGCAAAGGCATTGCGCGAATCGGCGATAAAGTCACTTGTCCCAAGCGTGGTCATGGCGAGACCACGGTTATTGCCACCGGCGACCCAACTATGATTGTCGATGGCATGCCGGTCGCGCGCCACGGCGATAAAACCGCTTGCGGCGCGATCTTGATCTCCTCTCAAATCGTCACCACTGATTGATTAAATAATATGATGCAAACCGATCAGAGCGCCGTTTTAACAATGGCGCTCTCTGTTCTTTTTATGGGCGCTTTTTTCTGATGCTCGGCAAATTATTTCGTCTGTCGCTCAAGTTTATGTTGCTTGTGGCGTTGGTGTGGTTGGTGGTGATTGTATGGTGGCAAGTCACTTACCGCATGCCCAATGGAACAGATATTTTTTTGTATCTGGTTATGTTACCTGTTGCCCTCGCGGTAACATTCTGGTTGATTAAAAAATCGTTTCAAGCGTTTAAAAACCACAAACAAAATCTGACCATACCTGCAGCGGCGCTTGGCGGCGCAGCCGCGGTTGCTGACACAAAGACGGCAGAGCTTGAACGAAGTTTCAGTTTGCGTTTGCTGGCGTCGAGTTGTAAAACCACTTGCGGCGATAGCACGGCAGATTTAGCCGCTGCTGCGACAGAAAATAAGCGTCCGCAGCTCGATGCAGAATTAAAAGACAATAACGGATTCCCTGTTTTTGCCGGTCGGGTAAATGATCTTGATGTCGAAACCGTGCGTGCTGAACTTGAGCCGCATATCAAAGCAGAGCAGACACCGCTAGACCAATGGCCGGCACAATCGCTGAGAGCTTTAAGTTTGTTAAGTGATGTTCTTGATGAGTTGCTGGATGAGGCGTCAAGCCATCCGCGAGCGGCACCCGCCGAGCCGGAAAAAGTCGGTCAGCCTGCGGATCTGGTTTCCTTACGCGTTGTTGCCTTGGTGCCTGATGCATGGCCCGAACCATTACGTTTGGTGATTTCTGCGTGGCTAAAAGGAAAAATTGAAAGCACCAGCACATGGCCAGCCAATCGTCTAAATGTAAATCTGATACCGTTACGTCAAGCGGGTGAAGTGATGGTGTTGCTGGATCAATTGAACTTGAGTGTAAATCGCGAGCAGCGCAAAGATTTAAATATTGTCATTGCCTGCGAATCACATATTAGCGAAGCCAGCGTTGAGGTATTTGAAGCGCAGAAAAAACTATTCAGCGCAGCAGAAAAAAATGGGCTGTTGCCGGGAGAGGCGGCGTGCGGTTTGTTACTGGCGAGCGCGGCAGTCGCCGCCGATCTTGAGCAGGATAAACCCGTTGAAATGCGCCGGGTATCGGCTGCCAAACGCGATAAATCCGTTGAAGCGGCAGGCCGGGTCTCTTCCGCCTTGGTAATTCAACTGGTAGAGTACGCCTTGGAAGCTGCGCAAGATGAGCAAGCAAATGTCTGCGCAGTGGTATCAGATACCGACCATCGAAGCAGTCGCGCAACAGAACTCGGCGCGATGCTGACCGCAAAGTTTGAGGCGCTTGATGTAGCGGCAGACTGCCTGCAAGTCAGCAGCGCCAGCGGTTATATTGGCGCGGTAAGCGTATTGACCGGCCTTGCGGTTGCTGGCGAAATAGCGCTGGAGCGCAACGGCCCTGTTTTATTTGTTTCCGCTGACGATGTTTTTGATCGCGCCGCTTTGGTAGTAAAACCTGTTATACCAGTCGAGACACCTGCGGCTCCGGTCGCTACCTGAAGTTTCAACTAAAATCCTGATACAGCTTTAGTAAAGAGATATTTACATGCGAAATTATTGGAATTTCCTGACCGAGCGACGCACTTTGACCGTGCTGGGTTTCTTTGCGATTGCTGCGTTTTTATTTCTCGGAGCGAGCACCTTAAAAGTCGGCGCGATATGGGCGGGTATTATTTTGCTCATTATTTTTATCGTGTGGTTGATCGTCTGGTTGGTGCGTCGTCGTCGCGCGCGTAAAGCGGCAAATGAAATAGGAGGCGTACTTGAACAGCAAGCAGAAAAAGCCGTTAAAACCGCGAGCCCCGCACGGCGCGCCGAAGTTGAGGCGCTCCGCGTGCGTATGTTGGAGGCGGTAAAAACCATCAAGACGTCGAAGCTCGGTCAGGTGTCCGGTCGTGCTGCGCTGTATGAAATGCCCTGGTATATGGTGATCGGCAATCCGGCGGCGGGTAAAAGCACGGCGGTCGTCAATTCTGGTTTAACCTTTCCGTTTGCCGACAAAACCGATTCGATTATTCAAGGCATCGGCGGTACGCGTAATTGCGATTGGTTTTTTACCACGGAAGGAATTTTGCTCGATACCGCAGGGCGCTACTCGGTACATGACGAAGACCGTGAAGAATGGATGGGCTTTCTCGATCTGCTGAAAAAGCATCGACCCAAAGCGCCGGTGAACGGCGTTATCGTGACGGTCAGCGTGTCTGAGCTTTACAGTAACCGACCTGAGTTTGCGATTAATTTAGCGAAAAATTTGCGTCAGCGGGTGCAAGAATTAACCGAACGTCTGGAAATTTTTGCGCCGGTTTATATTTTATTTACCAAGGCCGATTTGATTGCGGGCTTTACCGAGTTTTTTCGCGATGGCGATAAATCTGAACGTGATCGCGTGTGGGGCGCAACCTTGCCGTTTGATCCTTCCGGGAAGGGCTCTGCAATTGCGGCTTTCGATGTGCGCTTCGATGAACTATATGAAGGTCTGAAAGAATCCAGTATTGCGCAAATGTCGATGAGCCGAGGCGCGCGTATGCCGCCTGGCGTGCTGACGTTTCCTCTCGAATTTGCTTCAATTAAATCGTCGCTACGTTCTTTCCTGGCAACATTTTTTGAAGATAATCCGTTTCAGTTCAAGCCGGTTTTTCGCGGCTTTTATTTCACCAGTGCGTTGCAAGAGGGCGCGTCGCTGAGCGCATCGACCGATCGCGTGGCGCAGCGCTTTGGTTTGCAGAATCAACGTGGCGCGAATGCGCCAAGCGACAACATCCAGGTGTCGTCTAAAAACGGTTTCTTCCTGCGTGATTTATTTTCCAAAGTCATTTTTGCCGATCGTAACTTGGTCAGACAATATTCTAGTCGTACTAAAACTCGTTTGCGTTATATCTCCTTTTTCGCCGGTGTCGGACTGTTGGGTTTGATTTTGGGCGGCTGGAGTTGGTCGTATATCGGCAACCGTCAGCTTGTGGCAAATGTCCAGGCTGACCTGGATAAAATCGTCAAAATACAAGACGGCAAGTTGGATTTGCAATCGAGGTTGGAATCGCTTGAAATCCTGCAGGATAGGCTGGAACAATTAGAAAAATTTAAGGAAAGCAAACCGCTGTCGATTGGTTTGGGTTTGTATCAAGGCGATGAGCTGGCCGACAAGTTGCGCGCGGAATATTACTCTGGCTTGAAAGATGTGTTGCTTAAACCAGTAGCTGGCGGACTCGAAGCTTATTTGACCGAAGTCAACGCGCATCCGGAGAAGTTACAAGCCATGACTAAACCGCCTGAAGGATCGGGCACGCGCATCGACGCAGCTGCGCCGAAAAAAACCGGTGTGCAGCAATATAGAGATACATCGCCAGCCAGCGCGGAAGATGCCTATAACGCGCTGAAAACTTATTTGATGCTCGGTGACAAGCAACGCGTTGAGGCAGGGCATTTGACTGATCAGGTAACGCGCTACTGGCGCACTTGGCTCGAAGCGAATCGCGGCAATATGCCGCGCGAACAAATGATTCGCAAAGCTGAGCGCATCATCACCACTTATCTAGCGCGCGTGAACGATGATAATTGGCCGTTGATAGAAAACAATATTACCTTGGTGGATCAATCGCGCGAGAATTTGCAACGTGTGGTTCGCGGTATGCCCGCGCGCGAACGCGTTTATTCGGAAATCAAATCACGCGCCTCAACGCGTTTTGCTTCTATGACGGTCGCACGCATTGTCGGCGAAGAAAACTCGAATATTATTGCCGGTAGCCAAATTATACCGGGCACTTTTACCCGCGAAGCGTGGCAAAGCTATGTTGAACCTGCCATTAAAGACGCGGCGAATAAAGAGCTGCAAAGCTCGGACTGGGTATTGAAGACGGCGGCAACAGACGACCTCACGCTCGAAGGCAGCCCAGAGCAGATTCAAAAAGCGCTGGTGAGTATGTACAAGACTGAATACGCGAAAGAGTGGCAGCGCTTTATGCAGGGTATTACGGTTGCTGAATTTGCCAGTTTCGAGCAAGCGGTGACGAATATGAACCGCTTGGGTGACCCGCAGAATTCGCCGATTAACAAAGTC